>NZ_JAKJSY010000045.1:0-38425 GCF_050337445.1 Vibrio minamisatsumaniensis
GCAGTGCTTTCTTCATTAACCCATGTTTGAACAAAGAGTCTATGCCTCTGTTTTTTATGGAAAGAGCGTACGTGAAATCGATGCAGGGTCTCTGTAATTGTAGTCGGAACTTTGCTGGTTGTTAGGATGATACCCGTTGCATTTGATTTGCATGAGTTTTCATTAAGTCGGATCGGTTTTGAGTGTGCCAACCTGCGAAATGATTGCTTAGCCTATCTAAGCTGAGAGGAAACATTATCCGATAGAGGGTTGACCTTTCCCTTACGGTAAGGTTTAGCCTTATAACATAAAGCGATGGCGGTTGAATCAATAATGCGTGTAAATGTCGTCGTTGGGTAATTCCTAGTGAGCTTTCTCTTTTTGTTCCCATTCTGTCAGTACATTAGGTTTATTCAATGTTTCAAATGCTAACAGTGAGTGCTCTCACTCTTGGTTGATTTGGTGTACATACTCACTCGCCCTATGTTGTATTAAGGATTTGTTATGGATCGTCGCTCGTTTATAAAAAACTCAACATTAACTGGTATTGCTCTTTCTGCATTTCCCAGTACTTATTCATTTGGTTCGATATTAGATCCCGTTGCGAAAGCGCCGAATAATCTTCAGCCGCTTCCGATACCACCACTGATTGATACCACCCAGAATGAGCTGACACAATTGAACATCATCAATGGAATGTCTGAGTTTTATAAAGGTATCTCAACCAAAACTTGTGGTATTAATGCCGACTTTCTTGGCCCAGCCTTAAAGGTGCGTAAAGGAAAAACAGCAAATATACAGGTCAATAATGATCTCGATGAAACCATCACACTTCATTGGCACGGGCTTGAAATACCAGGAAGTAAAGATGGGGGGCCTCATCAGATGGTAAAAGCCGGGGAGGCTTGGAAGGTTGAATTACCGATTACGCAGCCCGCAGCGACTTGTTGGTTTCACCCTCATCAGTACCCACGGACAGCCGAGCTAGTCATAAGAGGCATTGCTGGTCTTATTATTATTGAAGACGAAGAAAGCGACGCGCTTAATTTACCCTCAGATTGGGGGATCAATGATATCCCCGTCATAATCCAAGATCGTAAATTCAACAAACAGGGACAATTTGACTATGAGTTGTTGGATATCATTAACGTTGCAACCGGCTTTGCGGGTGACACCATGCTTGTCAATGGTGCCCTTAACCCGGTTGTGGATGTGCCCCAAGGTTGGGTTCGTTTTCGCGCTCTAAATGGTTCGAATGCAAGAAGTTATTTATTGTCTTTCTCCGACCATAGAGAGTTCTATGTGGTTGCCTCTGACTCTGGGTTTCTTGAAAAGCCAGTACCGATGAAGTCGATTCATGTCTCCGCGGGAGAACGATTTGAGATTTTAATCAAAGTGGATGAAAACACACAGTGTGATCTGGTCACACACCCTCTTCACCAAATGGGTATGATGGCTCCGCCTTTTGATGAGATTGTTCCTTTGTTAACCATCCGTTCAAATCAAACGGTGAGTAAAGGGACATTGCCGGAACAACTTACAACGATAAAACGTCATAAAATCGAAGATGTGAAAACAAAAAGAGATTTTGTTTTAGAGATGGGGGAAGGGTTAGATCATCAAGCAATGATGCTTTTAAGAAAGAAAAAATCGGCTATGACTCAGCGAATGGTTATGGCTGGCAGTAAGATGCCAATGGACGATTTGAAAGACAAGAGTCGTCCAATGTTGTCACCTGAAGATTTGAAGGTGATCAATGGCATAAATGGCAAACCTTTTGACATGAATGTTATCGATGAGGAAGTGAAGCGAGGAGAGTTGGAACATTGGGTTATTAGTCAGGGAAAAGATATGATGCTCCACCCTTTCCATATTCATGGTTGTCGATTCCAAGTTCTTTCAATCAACGGTGAACAGCCATCCCCGCATCTCATGGGTTGGAAAGATACAGTACCAGTATTTCCGCAAGGCATTACTGAAGTTCTTGTTAGGTTTGAGCATGAAGCGCAACGCAACTTACCTTATATGGCACACTGTCATATATTAGAACATGAAGATACTGGAATGATGATTCAGTTTACAGTGACCTGATAACGATAAATGGATGGCTCAGAAATATGGCGCTTAGCGTACAGATGTCTTGTTAGCACTGAGCGCCTTCTAAGGAACAAAACTTAGCTCTAGACTTGTTTTTCAAAGGATTACAGCGCAGAATCAAAAAAAAATTGAAAGGAGCAATCAAATGGAACTGACAGATATTCGTCGTGAATACGCTCAGGGTGGATTGAGACGTAAAGACTTGGCCGAAGACCCAATTGACCAATTTAATCTTTGGTTAGAGCAAGCTATTAAAGCTAAGCTAACGGACCCTACGGCGATGACAGTCGCGACCGTTGACGAACATGGTCAACCTTTCCAACGAATTGTTTTACTTAAGAATGTTGATAAAAATGGCTTCGTTTTTTTCACAAACTTAGGCAGCCGTAAAGCGCATCATCTTGAGCACAATAGCAAAATCAGTTTGCATTTCCCTTGGCATCCCCTCGAGCGACAAGTGCATATAAACGGCACGGCTGAAAAGTTGACAGCGTTGGAAAATATAAAATATTTTTCGTCTCGCCCGAAAGAGAGTCAATTGGCCGCTATCGCCAGTAAACAAAGTAGCCGAATTTCTGCTCGTGGAGTTTTGGAAGGTAAGTATTTAGAGCTTAAGCAGAAATTCGCAAAAGGAGAAATTCCGGTGCCTTCTTTTTGGGGAGGCTTCCGAGTGCGTGTGGATAGCATTGAATTTTGGCAAGGGGGTGAACATCGTTTGCACGACCGTTTCCTTTTTTCTCGTCAAGACAACCATTGGGATGTCGATCGCCTAGCGCCATAGTCTACTTGATTGAATAAAAGTACCGTTGATTTGATGATTAAACCCATCAAATAACGGTATTTTTTTATCTGCTCTTCGCTGTTTAGAATCACGGGGAACTAGCGTTATATTATTATGTTTTGAACCTGCCATTGAGAGATTACAACTCTCGCAGTACTCTGAACCCCAAGTAATTCGCAGCGGTTGTCGTTGGCACATGGAGTTCACTAAACACTTTTGATTTTTCTGGCGAGAAGCTCCAAGCGCCCCCTTTTGCTAAACCTTGTTGAAGGTTTGTCCATTCCCACACATTACCGACCATGTCGTAGAAGCCTGTTGGTGTTGGTGAAAATGACTTAACTGGAGATGTGCTGACGTTTGACCACGGCGTGCCTGCCCAACCGGTATTCGCCTTGCCTGAACGGAATTCATTGCCCCACCAGAAGTTGGTCCCTTGCCCCGCTCTCGCGGCGGCTTCCCACTCTTGTGGTGTCGGTAAACGGTAGCTGAAGCCGGTGCTTTTAGATAACCAACGGGTGTAAGCCTTAGCATCGTTTTGGCTAACACACACCACGGGTGCGTTATCGACTTGCTTAAAGCCAGGGCTTTGCCAGTTATTGTCTGAAACGGTCGTGATTTCGTCATTGATGAAGGTATCGCAAGTCTTCATCAGCTCTGCGTCTGTTTGATAGCCTGTGTTTTCGACAAATGCTCTAAAGTCTTGAACGCGGGTCAGTGTGGCTGCGAGAGCGAAAGGCTTCTTAATCGTAATTTGTTGAGCGTTGTTTTCACCTAACAAATACCGACCCGACCCGACCACAATCATTTCAGGACTCTGAGTATTGGCTTTTATCGGATCGGCGAACTTGGTGCCGACATTCAATGAGTTTTGCTTGGCTTGCAATACCGCTCTTAGATTGTAATCACGAGCGATTTTCAATTCTTGATGGAAAGAAAGGTAGCCTTCTTTCTCGATCGTGATCATGTGTTGACCTATTGGTAGCATCACTTCAACGGGTGTACTGCCATATTTCACACCGTTGATAGAAACCGTGTCATTGTATTGGTTTGAACGTATGACCAAGGTAACCCAAGCGACTTCTTTTTGTTGATTGTTGGCTTGTTGTTCACTTTGTGTGAAACAGTTTGAGGATTGAATATCAAGCAGACGACAGGCTGTGTTCTTATTTGGACGTGTTTCTAGATTGGCAGCAATCACCACTCGGTAACGGTTATCTTCAGAGAAACCAGAGGATTCCACCTTATGTTGAAGGACGTGAATGTTCAGCGAAGCAGACGCGAGGTGTGCTTTGACTATTTTGGATTCAGTCGCTTTATCTATAAGGTTGTGTTGGAATTTTTTTACCGCTTTTTGAAGGGCTAAGGTCACCGTTTGGTCTGAACATTGCGCCAGTGTCATGTCGTTGCTGCAACGATTAGTAAAGCTGACGGTGTGTGTTTCTTTTTGAGTGATCTCGTTTCTTAGTCGCTCGGCTCTGGCTCTTAGCTTGTTTTGATTCAAATTGTCGATTGAAGTTTCTGTCGCTGCTTTCTCGGCCTGAATAGCCTCAAGTTCCATCACTAAGCTTTGCTGCTTCTGCTCTGAGTTTGAAATCGTAAGCTTGCCTTCTTTAACTCTCTTCCAAGCGTCTTGGAAGTGGTTTTGAGCTGGCGAGATATCGAAATCGGGTTCATCAATCATGCGTGTGTAATCTTGCTCTAGGCTGGCTTTCGCCTTAGCGAGTGCTCGTTCTGCTTGAGCCAATAGCTTGACTAGACGTGCGGTTTGCTTTGCTTGGCTATCGACTTCATTTTGTTTGTCAGCCAGTTTCTTCTCAACAGCGGTTAAGTCGGCATGCTTTTCGAAAAGTGAGCTGTCAATGTCGGTGACCGATGATGTGATAGCGACCTGTGTCGCTTCTGCAAAAACAGCTGACGTCATTAAGCAGGGAGCAAGTGCAAATAGTAGAGTAGGAAAACCTTGGCGCATGATGGGCTACTTTAATCGTAATTTAGGTTAATTGAATATTCTAAAAGAACGCACCATTTCGTTTGCAGCTACTTTCTATAACGATTAACAAAATGGTGACGGTTCATTCAGTGTTGTGAAATAGGCTCAGCTATATAAGGTTGCCGTGCTTATTCATCCAGGTTTTAACTGTTTTTGCTAGGAAGAAGCTTAACCCAGATCGTGTCACTGCCGCTGATGGTGACGGTACGGTTGTAAGACTCGTAACCCTGTTTTGAGATGGTTACGTGATGACGGCCATTTGGGAGCGCAACTTCAAGAGGTGTACTCCCATATTTAATGCCGTTAATTGTCACTGAATCATTGTATTGATCAGATCGAACTGTCACGTTAGCCCACTGTTTATCATTTTTCTTAACTACCGCTGCATCACTACCTGTTAAACAGTAGCGCGTTGAAACATTTAATAGTTTACATGCGGCGACCGCTTCAGGTTTAGCTTGAAGCTGAGCTTGCATTTGTACGGAGTAAGCGTTGTTCCCTGAGAAGCCACTTTTGATTGCTTGGCTATCTTGAACATGGATGTTCAGTTGTACACCTTGTAAGTTTTGCTTAGCCAATGTGCTTTCTGTGAGCTGATCAAGTAATTGGCTCTTGAACGTTTGCACGGCTTTTTGATTGGTCAGGTGTTTACCTTGAGCTGCGCACTCACCGAGTGTCATTGTTGCAGCACATGTGGTGGTGTAACTGGTTTCAAGAACCGCACTTTCACGCAGTTCTGTGGCAATACGTTTAACGCGAGCTTCAACTTTCGACTCTCTTAAGTTGGCCTGCTCATTATTCAGTCGAGCTTGCTTTTGCTTGAGTTGAGAAAGGTGGATTTCGCTCTCGTTGATCGCTTGTTGGTTGTCTAACTGAGCGGATTGGTTTTCTTTAACCGCAGCCCAAGCATCTTGATAGCTTTTCTGGAAAGAGACTAAATCTGTTTCTGGATCTTCCAGTAAGCGACTGTACTGTTTGTCGAGTACAGACTTGGCTCTGTTACGTTTAGCCTTAAGTTCATCACCTTCGCGTTGCAACTTACTTTTTTGATTTTGTTGCTGCTTGAGGTGTTCGGCCGCCGATATTTGGGTCGCTGCAATACGCTCAATATCTGAGTTTTTCTCTGTTAGCTTTGCATCGATAGCTGAAACGGGATCGACTTGATTCAGTTCTTCAGCTGATAACGATGCAGATACCCAAAGTGGGGATAGCGCAAGCAAAAGCGCTGAAATTCGAAAGTTGGTCATATGTCCCTGCAACTGATTAGATTGAAATTGGCTCGTTAATAAAGTGTCGACTTCCTAGTTTTGAGTCACTAGTTATTGGCCATGACACAGTATCAATCTTTATACCGTTTTATTGATAACCAATCTACTCGAAAGCCCAGTTTCGATACTTTGGATACACTTTTTCAGGCTGAGGCCTAATTATTTGAGCTGAAAAAGAAAATATGGTTGTGCTTGTATCGTGATGACTTCCCTTATTTTTGCTGTCTGTGTTATTGCTATTGGGAAGTGAAGCTTTAAGGAAATATTGGTTTTACAACAGCCGTAGTTTGTACACTCATGATCATCTTTCCGGAGGCATGATCATAATGATCACGGCAACAATTTTGATTCCGTGCTGAGGAAATGATGTTCATGATTATTTACAAATTCATCTTATGTAGATTTCAGAGTATTATTCTCAGCATATCTCCCCGAGCACGCTATTGTCATGTCAAAACCTTTACCCTTTGCAAACTTAGATTTGTCTTCGCTAGGCCTTACTGGTCCTCGCCCTGCCGAGATCATAACCTTGCCCTCGCATATGGATTGTCACGAACATCAATACGCACAGGTGGTTATCGGTTTAAAAGGTCAGGCAGAATTTGAAGTCAGTGGTAAAGGGAATTTAGTTGGCCCTGGTCAAGGTTGTGTGGTGACGGCAAGCTCTGATCATGCTTTCGGTGGAGTGGTTGGTCAATCGGATATTCTAGTGCTCAATATGCCCATGCCAAGTGGCGACGATCCGCTAATGTTAGAGAAGATTAACCAGTTGGAATCATCGAGTGTCTATTTCCAATTAGATCTACAAATTCAAAAGCTTATCCACATGTTAGTGCAAGAGATGCAAGCGAACCCCGATGATTTACTTTTGAGCCGAGCGTGTAACGATACCGTGATCGCGTTAATGCAAAGGCATATATCGGCATTCGAAACACCGGTTAAAGACTCGCGTTTTGATCTTGAAGCTTTAGATCGCTACATCGAACAGCATCTCGCCAATAAGATTTCTGTTGCTCAGCTTGCAGGCAGTGTGTTCTTAGGTGAAAGTCAGTTCCATATGTTATTTAAAGAACAAATGGGCATTACCCCGCATCAGTATGTGTTGGGTAAGCGCATTGATCGATCTCGACGTCTGATTGAGCAAGGTCACCTCAGCCTCGGTCAAGTTGCAGAACTGGCCGGATTCTCCGGTCAATCCTCCTTCACTCACACCTTTTCACGTCTTCAAGGCATGTCACCATCTCAATATAAAAAGAAAATTTCTGTTAAATAGTGAAATAAATTAGCATGTAAATTTAAAGATTTATATGTGACCCTGTGTTTATTTTGTTAAAAAAGCGAGTTTTTGGCAAAAAACTCGGAGTTTTTGACAAGTAATCCTTATGCGCTCAAAATACACTGCTGCCATTGTAGAGAGCCCGGACTATTTTCGGGTGTGAGATTAAGGAAAGCGCATGTTTACAGCTACTGATGTGTTAAAACCAGAATTCAACGAGCAATCGCTTGATGATCTCTGGTCGCTTATCTCACCATTATATATGGTGGATGAAACCCAATGGCTAGAGCAACTCTTACCACTAGCAACCCCTTCTGAGTCAGAAAAGCAACAAATCACGAAAAAAACGACCTCATTGATTGAAGCTATTCGTGCAGATAAAACGTCTATCCAGATGATCGATGCACTGTTACTTGAATACAGCTTAGACACTCAAGAGGGCATCTTGCTGATGTGTCTGGCGGAAGCCTTGATGCGTATTCCTGATTCAGCAACGGCGGATGCGCTGATTCGTGACAAACTCAGTGTTGCTGATTGGAAATCTCATCTAAAGAATTCTGACTCCGTGTTTGTTAACGCTTCTACTTGGGGGCTAATGCTAACCGGCAAGGTGGTTGGTCTTTCATCTAACGAGCAGAGTGCGGGTCAAGCGGTCAACCGCTTAGTAAACAAGCTTTCTGAGCCTGTTATTCGTAAAGCGATGCACCAAGCGATGAAGGTGATGGGGCACCAATTCGTTCTTGGCCGCAGTATTGCTGAAGCACAAAAGAACGGTAAGTCTATGCGTGACAAAGGTTTTACCTATTCATACGATATGTTAGGTGAAGCGGCACTGACCACAGCAGACGCCAATAAATACTTCAAAGATTACCTAATGGCGATTGAAGCCGTAGGTCGAGATACCTATGTTTCTCCACAATCGAATGTCTCTTCAAAATCGAGCCCTGCGCCATCGGTATCTATCAAGTTGTCTGCGCTTCATCCACGTTATGAAGTGGCGAACGAAGACCGTGTATTGACGGAACTTTGCGATACGCTAGAACAGCTATTGCGCCGCGCAGTCGAGCTCGACGTTGCCATTACGATTGATGCGGAAGAAGCGGATCGCCTAGAGCTATCTCTTAAACTATTCGAAAAACTGTACCGCACTGATCTGGTAAAAGGTTGGGGAAAATTTGGTCTGGTTATTCAAGCTTACTCAAAGCGTGCTCTTCCGGTTCTGGTTTGGCTAAACCGCTTGGCGAAAGAGCAGGGTGACTTAATCCCGCTTCGCTTGGTGAAAGGCGCGTACTGGGACAGCGAAATCAAATGGTCACAACAAGCGGGCTTTACTGATTACCCCGTTTACACACGTAAAGAAGCGACGGATGTGGCTTACCTTGCTTGTGCACGTTACTTATTGAGCCCTAGCGTTCGTGGCAATATCTTCCCGCAGTTCGCCAGCCACAATGCTCATACGGTTTCCGCTATTGCAGTAATGACTGACCATAAAGACTTTGAATTCCAACGCTTACACGGTATGGGTGATTCGCTTTACAACCATGCGATGGAAGCTTATCAGCAGTCAGTACGTATTTACGCACCGGTTGGCAGCCATAAAGACCTACTGCCATACCTAGTACGTCGCTTGCTAGAAAACGGTGCAAACAGCTCGTTTGTACACCGTTTGGTTGACGCTCGTTGCCCAGTGGCAGAGCTGACTCAGCACCCAGTTGATATGCTTCTGGCGTTCGATACCTTGAATAACACTAAGATTCCTCTGCCGCCTGCGGTGTTCCCCGAACGTAAGAACTCGTATGGTGTCAACATTGATATCGAAAGCGAAGCGCATCAGTTTGAAGAGCAAGTAAAAGGCTTCTTGAACAATCAATGGATTGCCGGGCCTGTGATCAACGGTGAAGCTCTTGCTGAAAGCATGATCAAGGCGGATCAGAATGTTGAGCAAGTGACCGCACCTTATGATCGTCGTATTCATGTGGGTCTGGTGGCTTTCGCTAACCTTGATCATGTTTCCGCGGCGATCAGTGGTGCAGACGCCGCATTCGCTGATTGGAACGCCACTGCGGTTGAAATCAGAGCGGCCGCGCTTGATAAGCTGGCTGATTTGATGGAAGACAACCTCGCTGAGCTGGTGGCGATTTGTCATCAAGAAGCGGGTAAGACAATTCATGACAGCATTGATGAAGTGCGTGAAGCGGTCGACTTTTGTCGTTACTACGCAAAACAAGCGGATAACCTCCAAGGTTTTGAACTCAAAGGTTTTGATGGCCAAACACGAATCGCTTCGCGACAAGGTCGGGGCGTATTCGTTTGTATTAGCCCTTGGAACTTCCCTCTCGCCATCTTTCTTGGCCAAATTACAGCTGCTTTGGTGGCCGGTAACACGGTTGTGGCTAAGCCTGCCGAGCAAACAAGCTTGATTGCAGCTCGCGCAGTGGAACTGATGAAGGAAGCGGGTTTCCCTGCTGGTACGATTCAGTTACTGCCGGGGCGTGGCGCCGAGATTGGCAGCGCACTCACCAGCCACGATGCAATTGCTGGCGTTGCTTTTACGGGGTCGACACCAACAGCACAACGTATCAACGTGTCATTGGCGAGTCGCAATGCTCAGCCGGTTCCGTTTATTGCGGAAACGGGTGGTCAGAATGCAATGATCGTCGACAGTACCGCACTGCCTGAGCAAGTCGTTCGTGATGTGGTTCGTTCTGCATTCGCTTCAGCAGGCCAGCGCTGTTCGGCACTGCGGGTACTTTATATTCAAGAAGACATCGCTGATCGTGTGATTTCTCTAATTCATGGTGCAATGGATGAGCTGAGTGTTGGTATTCCATATCTTCATAAAACCGATGTGGGCCCTGTGATCGACTCAAATGCGAAGCAGAAGCTAATGGCACACATAGAGAACATGACCAATACCCAGAAGAAGGTGGCTCAACTTTCTCTAGGTACGGATTGTGAACATGGTGATTTTGTTCCACCAAGTGCGTTTGAAATCGATGACATCAGCTGCTTGCAAGAAGAACAGTTTGGCCCTGTGCTGCACATTGTCCGCTTCAAGGCGAGTGAGTTAGCGCAAGTTGTAGACCAAATTAACCAAACCGGTTTTGGTCTAACTATGGGTATCCACAGTCGTAATGAAACAACTTATCGTTGGATTGAAAAACACGTGCGTGTGGGTAATTGCTACATCAACCGTGACCAAGTGGGCGCCGTTGTTGGTGTGCAACCATTTGGGGGTCAAGGCTTGTCGGGAACTGGCCCTAAAGCGGGTGGCCCTCACTACCTCTATCGCTTTACCGATGTTCATTTTTCTCAATCACAAGACAAGGCATAAGGAGCAGTATCATGGTTCATCAAGTGGCAAGTTTTTCTGATGCTTTGTTGGCGTGGGAACAATGGAATCTTACCGATTTTGATCATAAGAGTGCTCAGGTACTTTCATTTAAATCAGAGATGGAAAGTCAATCTGCGCCTTTGGCTGCGGTAATGACTTTCCATCTAGAGCAAGCATTTGCACTGCTTGCTGAACATCATCTAATGGCAGGCCCTACGGGGGAAACCAACGAGCTGTATGCTGCTGGTCGTGGCGTCGCTTTGGTAATTGTTGATGATTTCGAAGAGAAGTTGCCTGCACTGCAAACCGCAATGGCGATGATTACAACGGCACTATTGGCCGGTAATAGCGTTCAATTGTGCAGTGATGACGTGCCGTTCAATACCTTAATTGCGGATGCTGCGAAACAAGCGAGCCTGCCTACCAACTTGGTACAGGTTGCCTCGTATGACGCTGCTCAACTGTTGTTGTCTTGCGATGTACGAAGTGTGGCTTACGTGGGGAATTCACAAACGGCTCAAGCGATTAATTTACAACTTGCTAAGCGTGACGGTGCCATTGTCAGTTTAGTGGCTGAAACGGATCTGAAGGCAATGAATGTTGCTCATGATCCACATCTAGCGCTGCGTTTCATTACCGAGCGTACGCGAACTATAAATATCACTGCCGTGGGCGGTAACGCGACCTTGCTCGAACTTGGAAGTGAAGCTCACTAACCTTCAGTAATATTGGCTCTAAAGACCTTTGGTTTTGGCCATTGGTCTTTTTGAGCCAGAATCCTCAATTCAATGCACTGACTTGTCTCTAGGGGCTTGCTATTCATTGAATTGGGCATGGAAGGCTTTCTAAAAAATGAGGACTATCAAATGATAGAAAACAGTTTTGCAATAACGACGACGTTCATTGCGTATCTAATTCTGATGCTAGCGATCGGTGTTATTGCTTACAAACGGACATCTAGCTCTACGGACTACTTCCTAGGCGGACGTTCGTTAGGCCCATGGCCTGCTGCCCTTTCTGCTGGTGCATCAGACATGAGTGGCTGGTTGTTATTGGGCTTACCTGGTTACGCTTATGCTTCTGGGTTTGAAGCATTTTGGCTTGCTGGTGGCCTGCTTGTCGGTACATGGGCAAACTGGTTAATCAGCGCTAAGCGTCTACGCACTTACAGTATTACAACTGAATCTCTTACGCTGCCCGAATTCCTATCTCGTCGTTTCAATGATAATTCTAAGTTGATCCAAACCATCTCTGCTTTATTTATCCTTTTATTCTTCCTTTTCTACACAAGTTCAGGCTTGGTAGCTGGGGGGAAATTGTTTGAAACGGTATTTGGTTTAGATTATGCGACCGCGGTCATTATCGGCACTGTGTGTGTGGTTTCTTACACTTTATTTGGTGGGTTCCTTGCCGTAGCTTGGACGGATTTAGTGCAAGGCTTATTGATGTCTGCTGCGCTATTGATTGTACCAATCGCCGCTATGAACGGTGGCTTAGGGCAGTTATCTAGCGATCTACACAATATCAATCCTGAGTTACTAACACTATGGAATAATGTGAAAGGCGAGCCTCTGTCCGCTATCGCGATTATCTCGCTAGTCGCATGGGGTCTAGGTTACTTTGGTCAACCCCATATTCTTGCGCGTTTTAAAGCTACACGTAGCAACAAAGACTTAACTGCTGCGCGTCGTATCGCTGTTATTTGGTCTGCATTGTCTATGGTTGGTGCAATGCTTGTTGGTCTTGTCGGTTTAATTTACGTGACTAACTCCGGTGCGCCTAAGCTAGACGATGGTGAGAAGATCTTCATGCTGCTTGTGAACGCGATGTTCCACCCAGTTATCGCAGGTATCCTGCTAGCGGCAATCCTAGCGGCAATCATGAGTACCGCGGATTCACAACTTCTTGTTTCTTCTTCTGCACTGGCAGAAGATCTGTACAAGCAAGTGTTGAAGAAAGATGCGACCTCTGAAGAGATCGTTCGTGTCGGACGCTTTGCGGTAATTATCATTTCTCTAATTGCTCTTATGCTTGCGATGACACCAGACAGTTCAGTGCTTGGTCTTGTATCTTACGCGTGGGCAGGTTTTGGTGCTGCATTTGGCCCCGCTGTTGTATTGAGTCTTTACTGGTCTCGAATGAACCGTAATGGTGCTTTGGCGGGTATTGTGGTTGGTGGCGTTACAATTGTTCTTTGGAAGCAGTTGACTGGCGGTTGGTTCGATGTGTACGAAATCGTACCTGGGATCATTTTATCCACTATCTCAATTGTTGTCGTTAGCTTGATTACGGGTGAGCCAGAAGACAAAGTTAAGAAGCAACATGCTGAGTTCGAAAAGAACCTCGTTGAGCTAGACTGATTTACATTGTAAAAATACCGATGAATGAGTAAAGATCATTAGTAAAAAAGAATAGAGTCACTTCGGTGGCTCTATTTTTTTTATCTTGATCGAATGTGTCGATTTGCGAGCGATTTAGTAAAAGATTGTTGAATCAAGCATAGTTGTTTTGAGGTTTACAATGTAAATTGAAGGAGTTCAAAGCGCAGAAAAAAGCGTAGGTAGGAAATAATAATGACGTTTGATGTCAAAAATAAGAAAGTAAAATGGCTATTTTTTGAACTTAGCGCTCACTTTTATCATTAGAGCCGTGAATTTTGGGACTGAATTGGACATGATATGTTAATTGTCAGTAACCACTAAAGACCTATAGGACAAAGGCATGCCAGATCTCTATTGCAAAGGATGTAAAAAAACAACACTACATAAATCTATAATGAAACGTTGTGAATTAGAGCCTGAGACAGCGTCGGGCCGTATGATGCAATGGACGTCAAAGCTGTTTAGTGGCAATCTATATTACGACATGGAAACTCAACATTTTTGTCGAACGTGTAACTGTCGTTGCGAAGCGATAGAGCCTGCTCCTCAAGTCGGTTTAGCTTCATATATGCCAAATGCGTAATTACTGACTGAGATCAACAAACCTACTCGATAGTAGGTTGCTTTGCTCTACACTACACAGCTTTGCCTATAAGCTCATTCTTAAGTGGGATATTATCAATTCTCACTTCCCATCCATAGGTTAAGTACTCATGAGCGAGTGCTTGAGCAACATCTTCTGATACTGTTACGTGTGTCCATGAGCCAACACCGTATGGTTTGTATGAGAGTTCCTGCATTTTCATAATCGCGCTATCCTTTCCTTTTGAGCATTCTATTATTCACTTTGACCTATATCCTTTCTTTCGTTTCTAGCTCAATTTATTTGTTCTTAAGGTCATGACTATAACAATTGGGTTATAGGTAGAAGATGAGTTGTAGAATACTTATCGGTCTGAAATTATTTATATTTTCTGTGAATGGTATGGGTGTTTTTGGTTTCGTTAAATATGTGAGCGTATTTTTGCCGGATGCCGCTTAATATGGACGATACTGAACCGAATTTAGAGTATTTAAGGAATATTATGCCTCAGCATCAGCTTGATCGTATCGATAAAGAGATACTAAGAATTTTGCACCTGAAAGGGCGATTACCTGTCGTTGAGCTCGCAAAACAGGTCAATCTAACGACCTCTCCTTGTTCTGATAGATTAAAGCGACTTGAAAAAGAGGGTTACATAACCGGTTATCATGCTGAGCTTTGTTCTGAAAAGTTGGGGTTGGATGTGCAAGTATTTATTCATATTCGCCTTGACCAGACCAGTTTCTCCATCTTTGATAAATTTGCTCAAGCTGTTGATCTGATGCCAGAAGTTGAAGAGTGCTATTCGTTGTCTGGTGACTTTGACACCATGATTAAAGTACGAGTGAAAGACATGAAAGCATATCAGTCGTTTATGGCCTCGAAGCTCGGGACGTTACCCGGAGTGATTCAGACCCGCAGTGAAGTGGTGATCGAAGAGCATAAGAAAGGTTTTGGTGTGAACCCTGAGTTGTTATCAACACTGAAATAGGTATTTATACCAATCGTAGTAAATAACTGGTCATTCTAGCTTGTATAAAACCTCGATAACTTCGTTAGAATTTTTGATTGTCGAATGACTACTTATCAGAAAATTCTGTCTTGTTCTCAAGTTTTTCTCTGTGCCATTCCTGATCACTGACCAAATGTGATTGGTATTACGAGTTGTTGGGTGTCGAATTGGATAAAAAATGGAAGCGAACACGCTTCCATTTTTTATGGGTTTAGGGGAATAGCGATAAATCAATTATAGTGTGATCGCTGCGGAAATTAAGCCTATGACACCGCCAAACACGCCCCCCCAAACAACGAGCCAACCAAGGTGTTTCTTGATCATCGTCTGGACCATTTCTTTGACTAGTTTTGGCGTCAATTCATTCAAGCGTTGATCGATGATTGCCTCGATATTTTCTTTGATTTCATCCATCATCGCCGTTGACTCTAGCTCTTCTTTGATGGCTGTTTTTACTGTGTCGCTGCGGCTAATCTCCACCACCGATTCTTGCATTTTTTCTACGAAAGGCGCTTTCATGGGTTCTAGAGCTTCTGTGCCGCCGAACATGGCCAACATACCACCAAATTGTGAGTTCTCGATAACATGAACCAGTGAATCGAATGCAGGGTTGAAATCGATTTTCTTGATAATGGGCTCTAGGTTAAGCGATTTTCCACTCATCTCGTTGTTCAGAAAGCGATCAATGTTACTTTCAGTAAAAAACTGGTCCATCATCAGTTGTTTAATGGCGGCTTTAAATTCCTCAAATCGTGCTGGAATAACGCCAGACCCGTATAGGCCCGGTACTTTTTCGAACAGCATATGAATCGCCAGCCAATTGGTGATGGCTCCAGAGAATGCGAATAGGCCGGCATAAAGTAAAGGTTGATTTGCCATTGCATAGCCACCAGCAAGCAGTGCCAATGCAATCACGTTAGTTAAGATACTTTTGTTCATGGTAGGTCTCTAGAAAGAATACTGGGCGCATTCTAAGAAAAAAATGCCAAGAAAAAAACAAAAGGATCGATGAAGTTATGTCGCAGGTAGAAAGGACATGAATATGCAGGTATAAAAAAGGCTAGCCTCCCCCCGAAGTCTAGCCTTATTCCAGAACGCGCAAGCGAGGCGTCTTTGATGCTAACGATATTATATCGTTTCGACATAACATTCTGCTAAGTGTAATTTGGCATTAATCAACAAATTGGTGTGAATTACGCCGCACTTTTAACGTTGCACTAAAATTAAGCACTCGTGATCGGGTCAAGATCATCAGCAATGAAGCCACCTGTTTGATGGCTCCACAGTTGTGCGTAGATGCCGTTCTGGTTAATGAGTTCTTGATGTGTACCTTCTTCGACGATATTACCAGCATCAAGCACGATCAAACGGTCCATGGCTGCGATCGTCGATAGACGGTGTGCAATTGCGATAACCGTTTTGCCCTCCATTAGCTCAATCAAGCTCTCTTGAATCGCCGCCTCGACTTCAGAATCGAGTGCCGAAGTCGCTTCATCAAGAACCAGTAGTGGTGCATTTTTTAGAAGCACACGTGAAATAGCCACACGTTGACGTTGACCACCAGAAAGTTTAACGCCTCGCTCGCCGACTTGTGCATCGTAGCCAATGTTGCCAAACGGGTCGGTGAGCGTTTCGATGAACTCGTGCGCGTGCGCTTGTTTAGTGGCAGCGTATACCTCTTCATCTGATGCTTCTGGTCGACCGTAAAGAATGTTCTCTTTGATCGAACGGTGCAGCAGTGAAGTATCTTGAGTCACCATGCCGATGTTACTGCGCAGTGAGTCTTGGGTAACGCTCGAGATCTCTTGGTCATCGATCAGGATGCGGCCACTTTCTACATCGTGAAAGCGTAGCAGCAAGTTAACCAATGTCGATTTACCGGCACCGGAACGGCCGACCAAGCCCACTTTTTCCCCTGGCTTTATGTTGAGATTAAGGTTGTTAATTACCCCCTTATTCTCACCGTAGTTAAAGCTTACGTTGTCGAAGGTGATACCACCTTGAGGAACCTTCAGTGGCTCAGCGTCTTTCTTGTCTTCGATTGCGATAGGCTTAGATAGGGTTTTAATGCCATCAATCACCGTACCTAGATTCTCAAACAGACCGCCAATCTCCCACATGATCCATTTAGACATGCCATTAATACGTAAGGCTAGGCTGACGGCAATTGCAATTGCACCCACGGTGATCGCGTTATCTAACCATAGGTAGATAGAGATACCGGCAATACTAAATACCAATAGATAGTTAGCGAATTCCACGCAGATGTTGAAGCCAGTCACTAAGCGCATTTGGCGGTGCACCGTATCCAAGAAGCCTTTCATGCCTTCTTCGGCGTATTCTGTTTCTCTCTTACTGTGTGAGAACAATTTCACTGTCGCAATGTTGGTGTAGCTATCAACAATACGTCCGGTCATCAGTGAACGAGCATCTGCTTGTTCTGAGGAGACATCTTTTAGTTTTGGTACAAAGAACAGTTGAATACCGACGTAAATAAACAGCCAAATTAACATTGGGGCCATTAAGCGCCAATCCGATTCAGCAAGCATGAGCAGCATCGCTGTAAAGTAAACCGTCACGTAAACGAACACATCGACCATTTTGGTTACAGTTTCACGCACTGCGAGTGAGGTCTGCATGACTTTAGTCGCAACTCGACCTGCGAAGTCATCTTGATAGAAGGACAAACTTTGCTTTAAAAGATAGCGGTGGGCCAACCAACGAATCGACATTGGGTAGTTGCCGAGCAAAGTTTGGTGAAGTAATAGTGAGTAGACACTGATTAAGATTGGCATCACGACCAATAATAGGACACCTAGCCCGATAAGTGTTGACTGGTTGTCCGCTAAGAAAGTTTCAGGGTTACTGGTTGATAGCCAGTCGACCAGTTGTCCCATATAACCAAATAGCGCCACTTCGATGATCGCGATGGTCATACTCATTAACCCGAGTACGATTAAAGGTTTTTCAAAGCCTCGGGTGTAATGGCGACAAAACGCCAGTATTCCTGTAGGAGGTTGTATTGGCTCCTCCTTTGGAAAGGCCTTAGTAAAACCTTCAAATTTCTTGTACATAGTTTTCCCTTTATAAGCTAATGCATCTATGAGTGATGGCATCGTCGGTGCGGCTTTGCTTTTATCGTCTTGATTTGAAATTGTCTAAGAATTAATTCGTTGGTAGAACCATCACACCATTCGATAAATTAATGTTTGTTTTGGTCAAGTTGAGAACGAAATGCGCAAAGCGTGTCTTTCATTACGCTCATTTTGAATTGAATTAGACTGGAAAAATGAGGCTTATTTCAAACGTAATTGATGATGATGCAACGATGATAATCCTAACGTTAAATGGATGGAATTGTAACCCACATTGACGAGTCATCAGAGAGTGAAACGAGGATATTTATTCAATAAGCGCTTTAATGAACATGCAAACTGTTGGTTTTTTCTGGTGTGTTGTTATCTGGCAGTAAAAATCATGGATTAAGCCGTATTTCGCAGTAATTCCTTAGGATAAATATTCGAATCATTATTGTTTTCAGTGAATCTTTTTGTAACAAGTTGTTTACAATTCTGACCATACCTAAAGGATAGGGACGGTTGAGATGTTAAACCTACACAAAAGATCACTTCATATTACTAATGTTCAAAACGCCAATTGCGTTGTTATGGTGCCGCCCAAAGAGTTCCGTTTTAATGAAGAAACGGCGGGCGATAACGAGTTTCAGCACAGAGCTAATCTGACTGAAGTCGAGATCAAACGAAAAACGATGGCCGAGTTTAAGACGATGGTGGCTTCGTTGCGCAAAGAAGGTGTACAAGTTGTAGAGTTTGATTACCCAAAACTGGGGGTTGAAACTCCTGATGCGGTATTCCCTAATAATTGGTTCACTACTTGCAATGATGGAAGCTTATTCACTTTCCCCATGGCTTGTGAAAACCGTCAGAGTGAAGTTAAGCCGAACGCGTTTATTGAAGCGTTAGAAGCTGCAGGTCGCATTGTTAACCATAGTGAATCTCTAGAATCTTATATCGCACAAGGTTCTTATCTGGAGAGCACGGGTGTGATGGTTATCGATCATATTAATAAGACTATCTATGCCGCACTTTCTCAACGTTGTGACCGTGAAGTATTGGAAGACTATGCGAAGCGTATTGGCTATTCACGTGTGGTTTCGTTTCAAACAGCACTGCCATCTGGTCAGCCGATTTACCACACCAATGTGATGATGGCGATTGGTGATAATTTCTGCGTGATCTGTGATCAAGTCATTCCAGAATTTGAGCGTCGTTTTGTGGTGAAGTCGCTTGCTAAAGACAAACAGGTTATCTCTATCACCATTGAGCAAATGAACCGATTCTGTGGCAACATCCTTCAATTGGAAACGGTGAATGGTGATAAGGTGATCGCAATGTCTCAATCGGCTTATGATGCGTTTTCCCCAGCTCAGCGAGTTCAGCTTTCGACACATGGAAAGCTACTGCCATTTAGTGTGAAAACGATTGAAGATATTGGTGGAGGCTCAGTACGATGCATGTTAGGTGAAGTGTTCTTACCAACACGAGTGAATGACTTATAACAACCGGTTACCTTTCAATCATCGGTTTTAAAATACCACTCGAAGCGCAGAGTGGTATTTTTATCTCTAGACGTAAGAAAATAGATTCGGAAAAATTTATTCAGCGGATTTAAAGGTTCTGTGCTTGATAAACTGAGCTGAGAGTGACACCACTTCTTTAGAGTACACCAGTGCGGTGTGATTGAGCTTGAGCGCGCATGTGTCTGTTGCACCTCGCAGGTTTGCATCTTCGAGTGTGACCGTACCATCACCAGGGGTTCGGCCCAATACAATACGTCCGACACCGGCGTCGTTGGTGCCAGTAATGACGCCAATCGGCACATCAATATCGTAGTCACCCAAGCCATCGCTTAAGATCATTTTGCTCGAACCAAATATGAATCCAAGACCATGATTCGATAGTGTTTTAGCGATGGTTGCCCCATTGTGTGGCGTGCCAGCGGTAATAATGCAGGTGTCGGCAAAGTCGGGTTGGTAGAATTTAAAGTAGTGACGAATCAGCAAACCACCGAGTGAGTGGCCAAAAAAATAGACTTCATCGTATTCATCAAAACGCGCATTAATGAAGCGATTGAGGCGTTTGGCGGCAGAAGGGAAACGCAGTGAGTTGTAGGCAAATTTGTGCGTTGTAAAACCACGTTTTTTGAAATTCCTATCCAGATACTGCATGATCAGCGCAGGCATATATAGACCATGAATCAAAACTATATGTTTGTTTTTGTTGCTCATTTTTGTCCTCCGCTTGATGGTGTTCCCAGTATATTGAGTCGTAAATCTAAACTCAATAGAACTTGCTGCTATTGGGACACGACAGGCTGAGGCTCGCTGTGCTTAGTCTACCCATCTAACGTAACTGCTGAAAAGAAGGGCAGGGAGTAAGAGGCCATTTAGAGTTCAACTTAATGAGAGGAGTTGCTCAGTCACTATTGTCTTGTTAAGTAACTCTTGTATTGTATTGTCTTGTCAAGAGTATGGGCTCTCTTTTTATTTTCGCGGATTCACATCACCCATTGAGCCATGGTTATCAAAGACCATTAAGTTTTGTGTTAACGATGGATAAAAAAAGAAAAGACCGAAGTCTTTTCTTTTAGGAGGGGGGAGAGGCTTAAACCCGTCAAGCCGTGTCGATTGACACTATTGTCGCTATAGGCATTAGCACAAGACTCATCGACATGCAGCAAAGATATCTTGGTTCTCTCGGTACTCTTTGGTTTGCACGTCCATCAAGCCGAGTAAAGAGTCGAACAGATTGTCATGGGAAAAGCTCTGTTCTTTACCTGCCTTTCTTAAGCAGGTCTGGTTTATTCCTTTCTGCTCGGCGAAACCATCAGACATCCACATGATCATAGGCACATGGGTTTGCTCTTTCGGTGCGAATGAATAAGGCATGCCATGAAGATAAACCCCGTTCTCCCCTAAAGATTCACCATGATCGGAAATGTACATCAGCGCAACGTTGTACTTATCGGTGAGTTTCTCTAGCTTCTGAATAGCCTGTGAGATAAAGAAATCCGTATACAAGATGGTGTTGTCGTAGGTGTTAATCAATTCTTCATTGGTGCAGTTTTCGATATCGGCACGTGGACAGTCTGGAGTAAACTTCTTATGTTCTTCTGGGTAACGTTTAAAGTAAGTCGGGCCGTGAGATCCGGAAATGTGATAGAAAATGATGTTATCTTGCTTAAGATTTTGCGTATCTTGTTCGAAGCTCTCTAGCATCGCAGTATCGTAACATTTATCTTTATTGCACAACGGGTCACCATCTTTAGGGGCAAGGGTCAGTTTTTTAATTTTGTGTGCAACACCTTTATCCCCACCATCGTGATCTCGCCAGATCGAGTGAATGCCCGCACGGTTCATAATGTCGACCACGTTATCCTGATTGTAAGCTTTGTCGTGATCATAGTTGCTGCGGTTCATATTCGAAAACATACACGGTACAGAAACCGCAGTAGCTGTTCCACATGACTGAATATCAGAGAAAAAGATCGGGTTGTAAGGCTTGGTATGAGCATTAGTTTCTTTCTCATAACCATAATATTGATAGTTGTATACGCGCGCGGTTTCACCGAGAACAAACACCAGTAATGTCGGCTTTTCTGCTTGTTTTACTTCCGGTTTTAACTGAGCATCTAAGCCGATTTCTTGATACGGAATCGGTTCTTTTATGTACGTATTGTTGATGTACTTGACGGTTGATGCTACGTATTCAGTTGGAATGATCATTTTCTTAAGGTGGGAGTTATTACGGCCAATTGATGCGTAATCCTTGTAAAACAACGCAGCAATAAGGGCAATGACGATTAATGAGCTTAACAACCCAACGGCTTTCCAAATAGCAAAGTTTTTCCAAGATTTTCTTTCAAGGTTGGTAAATAAAAGCATAAGTGATGGGAGGCAACCCATCAGCAGGAACCATAACACTGAATATGTGCTTAAGTAGCTAGTCGCTTCACCACTGTTGGTTTCAAAAATATTCTCTATCATTCCATAGTCAACAAAAATGCCATAGTTGAACATGCTATAGCTGACTAAAGAGGAGGTCAGCAATAAGAAGATGAAAAAGACCTTATTAAATATCGGCCAGTTAAATATTTGAAATATAAAGTTGAATGCAGCAAGAAAGAAAAAAGGAATTGAAATTATGAATCCAATACTCTCGGCTTCTGAAGCTCTGATAATGTTGAATAATTCGCGTGAAATAGGCAGGTTTATGACAAGCACATAATAGATAGCCAACACGAAAGGGAGTTTATTGATGGATAGGTTTAAGCGGTGGAGATTCATTTTTTGTATTCCTACGTCTATTTGTGCTCTTTCTGTCTCTTAGAAAAGTTGAATTTTACTCTTCATTACTGAGTAGAGTCTCGGAATAGTAAAAAGTTCTATTACGAGTTTTCAAGACAGTTTAATTCATATCGTTATTAGATTCTGATTATTTTTGACTGTGATGGGATAAGTTGAGTAAGAAGTGAATGCTTAAGCTCGATATGGGGGAAAGTGATTGCAAATCCACTTTACTTTATTGCCGTACCTCAGGCGATGCAGCAAAGTGAATTTGAGTTACTGACTCTGTGGCTCAGAGGTGCATCTTAGAAATTGTACGAACCACCGAAGCTAACACTGTTAAACGCTAAAGTTCGGTTTTCAATTTGACTCGCATTTACATCATTCTCCACAATGACCGCGTCAGCTTGCGAAATTAGGCGCAATGTTAGGTGTTCAATTGGCGAGAATTCAACACCGACACCAAAGTGGAAACCCACCTCGTTGTCGTCATCATAGTTTGCCGCGTTATTCGCATGAAGGTCAATGGTGCTTAAGCCTGCCAATGCGAATGGACGAATAGTATTATCGAACGTATAGCCAATGTTCGCTAATGCAGAAATAGAGGTTGGTGAAAGCTGTTCTGCGCCATTTTTATAATCTGCATAATTAGTGTAGCCAAGCTCAACACCAATGATACGGTTGAATTGGTAACCACCATATAGACTGTAGCCGGTACCTTCTGAATCTAGGCTAGGAGCGCCGTCAGTATCTGAATCTTGGTAGGCACTCACTACACCACCGATGTATGCCCCGCCGTTGGTACCTGCTGCTAAAGCTGGGAGTGAAATTAAACCGACGATACCCAATGTTAATGCTGATTTTACCATGTTTGTCATCTTTTTTACTCGTTCTGAAATGTGAGTCACGGTACCCATAATGATGAATGAATAAAACCCTTAGAAACGGAACCTATCTTTTCATTCATCATCCAAATACCTATCACTTTAAGTTTTTAATGATTGAGTTCGTTTATAGTCCCGACCACTGTTGGGGATTATTCCAGAATCTTTTCCCATTACTGTATGGCTTTGTCAGCGTCATCGTTACATAGCGTAAACAGCATGAGTAGCTGTTAAATCGCGGGTTAGCTCAAGCTTCGATTATGTTGGTTTTATCGCGTTTACATGGGGATCAGTTTGATCCGTATCTAGTCACCAAGAGGCTGCCTGTCGCCTCCACCTCGGTAAGAGTCTAGTGCGACCTTCAAGCGACGCAGTTTGTCGCGAGAGCGATTTTTGTGATTGACTGCGATTCCCATAGAGAGCACATCTACTAACGCCAACATGGCGTAGCGAGACGCCGATGGCTTGTAGATGAAATCGGTTTCCATATGCTTGATTGGCAATAAAATATCGGCAATGTTCGCGAGCGGTGTGTCTTGCGGGGTAATTGCGATGATCTTAAGACCGTATTGCTTGGCTAGCTCGGCGGTGTCCGTGATCACCGGTGTAAAACCGGTCGCAGAGATCATCACCATCACATCATTGGCATCGGCTGTAGCCGCAACCATGCGTGACATTAAACCATCGTTGTAAGAGACTACTGGGTAGCCCAATCGAAATAGGCGATGTTGCAGCTCTTGAGAGGCGATGGTCGAGCCACCGCCCATGCCGATAGCGATGATCTGTCTGGCGTTATGCAGCCAACTCACTGCGGTTTCAACGTCTTGCTCTTTGAACAGGGTGCGGTTGGTGTCTAGGCTCTGCTTAATCGACTCGTAGATCCCCTGGTAGCCGGTTTGATCAACCGGTTCGAGGATAAAACGTTGGCCAACGGTCAGCGTTTGAGCCAACTTAATTTTCATATCACGTACGTTGTTGCAGCCAATCGCCTTCGCAAAGCGCGTAATGGTGGCTTCACTCACTTGAGCGTTTTCAGCAAGCTCTGTGATGCTGGCATTGGCAGCAAAATCAATGTCATCCACGATAAGCTTGGCGACTTTTTTCTCTGCATCACGAAGAGCCGGAAAGCGTTCCGTTATCTGTGAAATGATATCTACTTCTAAACTCAAGAATCTTGATCCTCTGTTGATGGGGCTAATCGTTGTGATTTAGTTATACAGAACCTAGCTATATAGAACCAAGTCATTTAGTTCTAAGCCTTAGCCCCATTAGTATATCTTATTGTTTCATCGATCTCTTTATCGCTCATGTGTGGATATTACTCATAAGCTTTAAACTCTCGGCAAAAGTCCACTTAGAAACAGGTTTCCACCCAGTTTGTTACCTGATGCTCGTCATCGCTGATGGCAATGTAGCGCCACTTATCAAAAGTTAAACACGGGTGTGAGGTTGAAAACGCAATCATGTCGCCCACTTCAATCTCAGCTGAACCATCTGTTTCAACAAAGGTGTGTTGATCCATTACCGCGGTAGCCGTTAGCCCTTTCACTGAGATAGCTTCGCCATTGCGATAGCCACGTTCAGCAATCGGTAAGCCCGCATCAAAGGCCACATCACGCTTGCCTAACCCAACCACTAGCTTGGTCGGCTCCGGGCGAGAGATAACATACGCCCACACCTCAAGCGCCGATTCTAAATCCCCCCCCATTTCACATGCGTAACCTTGGTTTACTTGGGCGCGTTGCAACACCTTGCTTTGGGCGTCTAGGTAAATACCGGTATCGTGAATGGCATAACAGCCCGGGCGGATGATCGCCAAGTAATCCGTTAGGTTCGCTAAACATTCTGCAACCACGTCATACCAAGCAGAGCCGGCACCCGTGATGATAGGTTGCCCTGTAATTAGGCCATCTGATGCGAGGCTTTCGACCGAAGTGAGCGCCTGCTTCAAGAAGGTGCGAATGTCTTGTTCTGCGTTGTCACCGTGAATCACACCTTCATACACCTCAATACCCGCGAGCGAAAGGGCAGGTGTGTCTTGGATGGTTTGAGCCAGTTCTAGAACTTCTTGAGGTGAACGACAACCACAGCGACCGCCCGGCACACCAAATTCGATCAGTACTTTTAGCGTCTGCTTTGTATTAGCGAAATATTGGCTAAGTTGCTGCACGTTTACCGATGAATCCACACAACAGTAAAAGTCGACATCAAATTCACTGATCAGCTGTTCAACGATCGCCATGTTGGTTTTACCCACCAATTGGTTGGCCATGATGATTCGTTTTGCACCCGCCATAGCGGCAACTTCTGCCTGTGCAGGCGTCGCTACGGTAATCCCCCAAGCGCCATTGTCTAGCTGTTGGCGGAAAAAAGCAGGGGTCATGGATGTTTTACCATGCGGCGACAATTTAACCTGATGGTGATCGGCGAATGATTGCATCCAATTTAGGTTATTGGTCAAGGCTGATTGTTTGATAATTGCTACCGGAAGCGAAATATCGTCATCAACCAGTCGGTAAATACCGTTCTCAGATTGTGATACTGCTCTCCCTTTTTGGCCTTTTTCAGTCAAGACGAAACTATCTTTTTGATACTTTATAACATCTTTTTGTGCAGGGTTATGTTTCATTGCTGATTCCTAACATGATTTAAGTTGTTGTTATTTAATGTTTAAATATATCTGTAATCTAATTTTTGGTAGAAACTATCATACAAATTAAAATATTATGTGTGTTTTGTCACTGAAAATAATCGGCTGGATTCTTAATATAGCTCCATCAACACAGTGGATTGAGAGAGTGAAAAATGTTGTTCGATACGATAATCAAAAATGTAGAGGTGTTTGATGGCACCGGCGAACAATCGTTTTGTGCCGATGTAGCAATCCTTGATGGAAAAATCGCCGAAATTGGTCAAATCGATCACGAAGATTGTGGCCAGTTGGTTGAGGGAGCAGGCTTAGCATTAGCTCCTGGATTTATCGATGTACATACACACGACGATACCAACGTAATTCGTTACCCAGACTGCCTACCGAAGATCAGCCAAGGTGTGACAACCGTGATTGTTGGCAACTGCGGTATCAGCGCATCGCCAACGGTTTTGGCTGGTGATCCACCTGACCCAATGAATCTTTTAGGCGCGCAGGCTGATTTTAAATACCCCACTTTTGCGGCGTATGCACAAGCGGTAGAGCAAGCACAACCTGCAGTAAACGTAGCAGCGCTGGTTGGCCACACCACACTGCGTAATCAAGTGATGGACGATCTGCAACGCACCGCAAGCGAAGATGAAATTGCTGCAATGCAAACCAACCTTGATTTAGCGATGGCGCAAGGTGCATTAGGTTTGAGTTCGGGTCTGGCTTACGCAAGTGCGAAACAAGCGAATACCAACGAAGTGATGCAGTTAGCAAAAGTACTGTCTAGCCACGGTGGCATTTATACCACGCATATGCGTACCGAATTTGAAGAGATCTTAAGCGCGATGGAAGAAGCGTTTGAGACAGGACAATACGCGAAAGTGCCAGTTGTTATCTCTCACCTTAAATGTGCAGGTGCGGGCAACTGGGGCAGAACCGTTGAAGTGCTTGATTTGATGGACAAGGTTTCTGAGCACCAAGATGTGTCTTGTGACTGCTACCCATATTCTGCGAGCTCTTCAACACTGGATTTGAAACAGGTGACGGACGATTTCGATATCTTCATCACTTGGTCTGAAGCAAAGCCAGAACACGCAGGCAAAACGCTTAAGCAGATTGCTGATGAGATGAACCTACCTCTGATGGACGCAGCAAAAGCACTTCAACCAGCGGGTGCGGTGTATCACTGCATGGATGAGAACGATGTGAAGCGCGTTTTGAAATACAAGTTAACCATGGTCGGTTCTGACGGTTTGCCAAATGACCCGCATCCACACCCAAGATTGTGGGGCACCTTCCCGAAAGTATTGGGTCACTACTGCCGAGATGAAAAACTGTTCTCGTTGCCAGAAGCGATTCACAAAATGACTGGAATGTCGGCAGAGCGTTACAACTTAGTGGGCCGAGGCGAAGTTCGCTGCGGTGCATTTGCCGATTTAGTTTTATTTGATCCAAAGAATATTAAAGACACAGCAACATTTGAAAATCCTATTTCAGTTGCAGAGGGAATAGAAAGCGTATTTGTAAATGGTGAGTTAACTTACCAGCAAGGAAAAGTGAAAAATAATCGTTCAGGAATTTTTATTTACCGAAACTAGATTTTAATTATCAAATTAAATTCACGATAAATATAAAGCGACGAATTAATTTAAAAATATTGGAATAGAAACTATTTTATCTATAAAGCCAATGTTATCTATAAACCCAATAGTATCTATAAATAAGTGGAGTTAAAAAATGACTATTAAACGTTACGGTGTTGAAGGCGGTACAGGTACAGGCGGACAACATTTACCATTTGCACGCGCAACTGAAGCGGGTGGTTTCCTGTACGTTTCTGGCCAGACACCGATGACAGATGGTGAAGTGGTTGAGGGGGGCATTGTTGACCAGTCTCGCCTAGCGATCCAAAACTGTGTCGATATCATGACTGAAGCGGGCTACGGCCTAGAAGACGTAATGCACGTAAAGGTTGTGCTAACGGATTCTCGTTACTTCCAATCTTTTAACAAGGTATTCAAAGAGTTCTTCGGTGCTAACCCACCGGCACGTATCTGCATGGTCTGTGACCTAGTGGTAGACGTGAAAGTTGAAGTCGATGTGACTTGCTACCGCGCTGATCGCGTTTAGTTATAACCTAATCACAATAATCTACTTAGAGAGTATTAGGGATTAATTATCCTTGTTATTATTCCTTAATACTCTCACCCTACATTTATAAAAATTACTTTAATTAAAATATACCTAATAAATAAAGTAATTATATGAAATATAAAATGAATGAATCATAAATAACAGTTCAGGAATGAACTTAATATTTCACTGAGAGGTGTCAAATGAACAGCACACTTTTTCTTACAGGCTTCGGCGTGTACGTATGTTTTTTAATTTGGTTAGGCTGGTTTGTCTCGCGTAATCAAAAATCGGGTGAAGATTTCTTATTAGGTGGTCGTGGCCTACCATTATTTTTAGTTCTGGGTACAACGGTCGCGACGATGGTTGGCACGGGCTCAAGTATGGGGGCGGTTGGTTTCGGCTACGCGAATGGCTGGGCTGGTGCTTTGTACGGAATTGGCGGTGCTGTCGGCATCTTATTACTAGCCCTTTGGTTTGCCCCGGTTCGTAAACTAAACTTCATGACCATGAGTGAAGAGTTAGCTTACTATGTTGGCGCTAACCGAATCGTAAAAAATGTGGTTGGTCTGCTTATCTTTATCGCGTCAATCGGTTGGTTGGGTGCGCACATTCTCGGTGGCGGCATGTACCTGGCGTGGATTGCAGACATCGACCTTAATCTTGCGAAAATTATTATTGCTGCGGCATTCACTATCTACGTTGTGATCGGTGGTTACACCGCGGTGGTATGGACCGATACGATTCAAGCGGTCATTTTGTTTGTCGGTTTTATCCTGATGGCGGTCATGTCTGTGGATTATATTGGTGGTCTGGATAACCTTTACGCTGCAATGGACCCTGCTGCTACCAGCTTTTTAGCCATCGATAAATTGGGTATTCTGCCTGCTGTTTCTCTGTCTGTGGTTATCGGTGTCGGTGTATTGGCGACACCTTCATTCCGTCAACGTATCTACTCAGGTAAAGATGTTTCAACCATCCGTCGTTCATTTGTCGGGTCAGGTGTGTTGTATCTTTTCTTCTCAATCATCCCAGCAATCATAGGTATGGCAGCGCACGCCATCGATCCATCACTGGAAAACCCGAACTACTCGTTTCCTTATGTAGCGGCAACGGTGCTCCCGGTTGGTGTTGGTATGATTGTTCTTATCGCAGGCCTTTCTGCAACCATGTCGAGTGCAAGCTCTGATGCGATTGCGGGGGTGTCTATCCTGCTGCGTGATGTTTATGTCATGTTCACCGGTCGAGTACCGAATAAAGAGTCAATGGTGAACTACTCTCGTCTGGCATTGATTGTGGTGATTGGTTTTGCACTGCTGTTCGCTCTGACGTCCAACGATATCATCGGCTACATCACTAAGATGATTTCCACGGTCATGTCGGGCATGTTTGTGTGCGGTATGTTGGGTAAATTTTGGAAACGCTATAACTGGCAAGGTGCGTTAGCAACACTGGCTGGAGCATCTGTGGCTTCTCTGGTGATTATGTTAAACGCTGATTATACGGTTTTCTGGGGTAACCCTGTGATTCCTTCTTGTTTGGTGGCTTTAGTGGCTGGTGTGATCGTGAGCTTATGTACACCGGCTAACCAAGTCACACCGGAAATGGCAAAAGCAATTCTTGATGACGAGCGTGCTCTGATGGAAATGGAACTGTCTGACACTGGCGTACTTGAGGAAGAAGCTGCGCCTCAACGTCCTGTCAATCAAGCAAGTTAATGTCAACACGGAGGTGAGCCGGTGGGTGGTTGCACTACAGTTTTGCTCATCGGTTTCATTCGCTTAGGCCCTGCTCAGTGGTAGGGCCTAAGAATAATAGGATGGGATTGTGGTCTTGGTCCATGAAGGGGTCGAGCTTGTGAGCAAGCGATTTTCTGGCTCTGTTTTGTGAATCGCCTCCGATAAATAAAATAGACCAATACTTATATAGGAAAATGCACAATGAAAAAAACTATATTATCCCTATTGATTTCAGGTTTAGTTGTGTCCCCAATGGTTTTAGCAATGGCTCCGAATACCGATTTAAATTTAATGCCGTATCCCCAAACTGTCGAGCTGCAAGCTGGGCAGGTTAAGGTCGACGGTCATTTTAAGGTTTACATCAAAGGCTTTAACTCTGATCGCGTTGAGTTCACGGCAAAACGCTTTATTGATCGCCTTCAGCGTCAGACGGGTGTGCCGATTTTAAATTGGCAAGTCGATAGCGCGGATGAAGCTAACTTGATCATTGATATCGACGCGGCGCCAAAGTCTGAAGTACAGAACATCGACTCTGTAGAGTCCTACAAAATTACCACTCAGGGTGAACAAATTACGCTGAGCGCACCAAGCCCATACGGCGCTATTCACGGCATAGAAACCCTTTTACAGCTCGTTGAAACGACGGCGACTGGCTACCATATTCCTGCCGTAACCATTGTCGATGAGCCTCGTTTTCGCTGGCGTGGTGTTTCTTACGATACTTCACGTCACTTCATTAAATTTGATGTGTTGATTCGTCAGTTAGATGCGATGGCGTCGGCGAAGATGAACGTGTTCCATTGGCACTTCTGGGACGATCAAGGCATTCGCATTCAAACTGAATCATGGCCACGTTTGTGGTCTGAAACCGCCGATGGTAACTATTACACTAAAGACCAAGTACGCTATTTAGTGGAATATGCGCGCAATCTCGGTATTCGTGTGATACCAGAGGTCTCTTTGCCGGGTCATTCCTCTGCTGTTGCTCATGCTTATCCACGTTTGATGTCTGGTGCTGAGGGCCAAAGTTATGACCAAGAGCGTGGTTGGGGGGTGTTTGAACCATTAATGGATCCACTGAACCCAGAGCTCTATGAAATGCTGGGTGATGTGTTTGATGAACTGACTGAGTTGTTCCCGGATGAGTACTTTCACATTGGTGGCGATGAGCCGAATTATTCGCAGTGGAAAAACAGCGAAAGGCATCAGCGGTTCATTGAAGAAAATAACATTGATGGCGAGCGTGGTTTACAGTCCTACCTCAATGTGAAAGTTGAGAAGATGCTCGAAGCGCGCGGAAAGAAAATGACGGGTTGGGATGAGATTTGGCATAAAGATTTGCCAACATCGATCGTAATTCAAAGTTGGCAAGGGCATGACAGTATCGGCCGTGCGGCGAAAGAGGGCTATCCAGGGATTTTGTCTACAGGTTACTACCTAGACCAACCTCAGCCGACGAGCTATCACTATCGCAATGATCCGATGCCAAGCGGTATTACGGTCGACGATAAGCTGCACAATGGTGAGAAATTTGTGACTTACCAATGGCAAATGCCTCGTTCTAAAGGCAGTCCGCGTAAGGGAACACTTACTATCATTGAGGCAAAAGATGGCACTTTTCGCGCGTTCAGTGATTACAATGGCAAGTCTCGCGAAGAGATTTACATTCTTGATTATGTGCCGGGTAAAACCTTTATTGGTCACTTCGATAACTTCATGTCGTACACCGAGTTCAACCTAAACCTGAATCCTAAGGGTTTTGCTGAAGGCAGTTACCAATTGATCGGTAATGTGCGTTGGCCAACCACAGGAGAAGTGATTGCGAGCAGTGATATCAAAGGCGGTGTCATTCCAGAGCCGAATGGCGGTTACCCTGCTGAACTGACCGATAAAGAAAAAGAGCTGATTTTAGGTGGCGAGATCACCATGTGGCTTGAAAATAAAGACAGTCACACCGTTGAAAACTACCTATGGCCACGCAGCTACGCGATTGCAGAGCGCTTCTGGTCTGATGCGCAATTGACTGACGAGCGTAGCATGTATAAGCGTATGAAGGTGATGGACACCTGGTCTGAAGTGTCGGTTGGGCTGCGCCATCATGCGGACGCCGATATGCTATTAAAACGCATTGCGAAAGGGCAAGATATTCATAACCTGCGTGTGCTCGCGAAATACACTGAGCCTGCACAGTATTATGCGCGCAACTGGGAGAAGTGGAACTCGACCGATCCTAAAGGGACTTTATATAGCCAATACGAGCGCTTAAATCGCTTCGTTGATGCCTTGCCTGTTGAAAGCTATGCCGTTTATGAGATGCAAGATTTGGTGAATGAATTCGCGACCGGTAACCAACAAGCGCTTAATAAACTGACTCAGCATTATCAACAAGTAAAATCGGCCGCCCTTGAAGCTAAAACCGTTTTCGCTGGCAATGTGTCTTCAGTTGATACCGTGGTTGTTGCACAAAAAACCATTGAAGTCGCAGATTTGGCGTTAACCTTGATTGCTAAAGCACAAGCGGGAGAAAAAGTTCGAGCATCAGAGGTGAATGCCTACCAAGCGATGCTGTCTGACTCCGCAAAGATCTACGACGAGTCGATCATCGCGATTGTTCGCCCTACAGAATTGTTGCTGAAGCGGCTTGGTGTTGAATAAGGGAACTGTTGAGTGTATGAAAGCTAGCTAGATAATAAGTTACGCGCCAACAATAAATGAAAACCGCCAGATATCGGCGGTTTTTAGTCTCTGGTATCCGTTCATATTTTAAAGAAAGTATAGGTTGTTTCGAACTATCCAAATGATACAGAGCAAGTGTGAAAGTCATAATCTTAAGCTGGGTTGCTGCAATCTGCCTGTATGCCTTGGTTTATCATGGATACAGATGGGCGTTGGGGGCTAATTACTGTTTTTTACCGCCAACTTGAACATAGTCGATACCGATAATACGGTTCATGATTCCCATTACAGAGCTCGTATCAGAGTTTGTTGAGTGAATTGTATCAACGGTCGCCCCTTCTGGCACTAATGCCATTACACGATCTTGGGTGTTCCCCGGAACTTGAAAACCGACAATGTTGAAACTCTCAGCGTGCGCTGTGTAAACGTCTTCGTTGTGGCTAATGCCTGAACAACCTGCAAGTGAGATAACGCCTAAAACACATAATAACTTTTTCATAAAAATACCTTAAGAATGATGAGAGTGTCGATATCAAGCGAATGGCGGAAATGGCTAACAAAGTGAGAGTTAACGAATCATCCGCCGAGCATTCATAACAAGCCATAAACGACAGTGCCATGTTTATCTAGACTCTAAAAGTAGATTGGGAGACAGCATCTCCCGACCGATGTTGAACATTATTCCAGAGGTGTTTTGTGGTTACTGTATGGGTTTGTCAGCTGAATCTTTACATAGTGGAAAGGTCATCGTGAATACGGCCCCTTTGAGTGTGTGGCTTTGTCCAACCTCTACCGTTGCGCCGTGTTGTGCGCAGATTTTGTCTACGATCGAAAGGCCCAAACCATGACCACTTTTGGCCTTATTACGCGCTTTGTCACCAACATAAAAGGGGTCGAACAGGCGAGCTTGGTGTTCTTGTGCCACGCCATCACCATCATCGTGCACCGCTATATATATCTGATCACGATGCAAGGTTGCTACAATCGACACCTGTGAACGAGCGAATTTCATCGCGTTACGTACTAGGTTATTTAAGGCGCGGTTAAGCAGCGTTTCATCAGCCGATATTAAAATTGCGCGAGGTGGTTCTGGTAGTGATAGCTCTATGTTGAGCTCTGTGTCTTTGTTCCAGCGTGCCATCGAGTGCTCAAGAAAGTCTCTTACCTCTAAGGGCTGCTGTCGGTTTGCGAGGTCAATGCTATCAAGTTTGGCGTAACACAACAGTTCGTCGACCATCTTTTCCATCTCTTCCGTATCTTCCACAATACTTTCAACGGTGTCTTGTTGCGACTCATTAAGCGGTGTGTCTTTGAGCATTTCAGCTTGCCATTGGATGCGAAATATAGGGGTACGTAATTCATGAGCGACCGCATTGGTGAGTGAGCGATTGCTCTCAACTAAGTGATGAATTCTGTCGGCCATCAGGTTGAAGGATTTGTTGAGAGACCCGATAGCACTGCCGCCTGATGTCTCAGCTCTCGAAGAGAGGACCCCTTCAGCGAAGCGCAGTGTGACAGTTTCGAGCTTTTTAACTCGACGAAAAATAATCACGAGATGGCCCACGCCGTAAATAATAAAACTGGCTAAGAAGAATGCCCAGATAAGGTCATCTTCAAGCTCTATCTTCTGTCGAACCAGTGTTTCGTCATTGGGGAGGTAGTGATAGGTGTTATTGCTGTTAGATAAGCGAAACCAGAGGTTTCGATTTTCATCATGAAAGATAAAGCGAGTCGGATTACTGCTGAAGAATTCAGAAACTGGAGTCGGTATTTTATCATTCGGGCTGAAAGTCTCCAATGTATTAAGAGTCGTGTCAACGAACTGAGCCATTGCTTGATGAGCTGCTTCAAGCCCTTGATTTTTAGAGATGTTCTCTATGAGTTGTTGATGAGCCGTCGCTTCGTAATCTTGCAACACATATTCATAGTCCGTATTGAGTTGATAAACAGTAATCTGGTAGGCTGCAAGTCCAGTAATAAAGCATAGTAATAAGCCTAGTAGGGACTCTAAATAGATACGTCGCATAATCACTCTCTTTCATTACGCTCGTATTGAGCGAGGTTAATGCCATGCGGTTGAAACAAATAAGTAACCTTTGCTACGAATCGTCTGAATTTTCTCTGCCGGCGTACTATCATCGCCAAGTATTTTCCTTAGGCGTACGACTTTATTGTCTATTGTTCGGTCGATACCGTCATACTCAATACCACGCAGTGTTTGAGTCAAATAGTCACGTGATAACGGAGTGTCTGGGTTACTTGCTAATAGCCAAAGCAGGTCAAATTCACTGTCAGTCAGTGATAAAATGGCGCCTGAAAGCTCACATTTCTTGTAGGTGTTTCTCAAAACCAGTTTGCCAAAATGAAGGGTATCTGAGTCGTCGACTGAAGTCGTTTCAGTGTCTTGGCGGCGTAATAGCGAGCGAACTCTGGCCAGCAGAACTCTTGGCTTGATTGGTTTGGTAACATAGTCATCAGCGCCTGTCTCTAAACCTGCGACATGGTCAAAATCATCATCGCTGGCGGTGAGCATCAAGATTTTACCTTTGAAGTGGGTACGCGTCTGTCGGCAAATTGTCAGCCCATCAGTGACAGGGAGCATTAAATCCAGCAGTACGATATCGGGCTGTTCCGCGAGAATAGTTTGAGTGGCATTACTGCCATCATCTAGTGCCAAAACATCAAAATTTTGGATGACAAAGTAATCTTGCAACATTTTCTGAAGCTTTCGGTCGTCTTCAACGATGATCATTTTAGGTTTTGTCATTCCATTATCAGCCTTATCGTGCGTTTCACTTATTGAGATTACGTGAGGGAGCACTATTGAGTGGTTAGCTATTATGACATATCCCATTTGCATGCTTCACGTAAATGATTAAATACTTTCTACGCCAGTTCAATGATGATTTTACATGAATGGGAGAATAAAAAAACAACGTTCAGAAAGCCCGTACATACTATTACATTTTCACGACAGATGGATTAAATGCTTATTGATAAAATACATCTATCACATATTTGGAGAATAATTGTATGATCAACTATCGAAATGTTTTTCTTGCGTTTCCTTTGGTTCTTTTAGCGGGCTGTAATTCAAATTCAAGCTCAGGTAACCCTGCCACTAAAGCGCAAGCCAAACCTAAGGCCGATTACGAATTTTCATCAGCTAAACTTGAAAAGTTGTATCAAGAGCGAAAAGAGATCCAATAAGAAGCAATGGAACTGACTTATGATGGTGTTCAGTATCAAAAAGTTCAGTTTGCTGAAGATATTAGTGAACAACAAAAAGTAATTAGGCTTGTAGAAAGCCACGGGCAAAGTGTTGATCTGTACCTCCCTGATGCTGGTGTTGATGATTGTGCGATTTACAGCGAGGGGCATTTTTTTGACTCATTTGATTGTGGTGAGGCTCAACGTTCTGTTGGAAATGATACAACATTAATCCAAACCACAACGGGTGATAGAAAGCTTCCAGTGAAGCTTGAATATAACAACGAAATGGTGCAATACGTTACTAACTTAGGTTCAACCATTCTGAGCAAAACTAAAAATGGGAACAAGGTAACCATCACCACTTCATTTGCTTTCAACGCATTTTATCGAGATGTACTTAGAGATACAGGGTCTGTTGAGCGCATTAACTCGACCCTTGGAGCGACGACATACTTTCAACTGTTTGATATCGTAAAGCAATACCCAGGCAGTGAAATGACATTACAGTTTACCAACCACATCGGTGGCAGTGCCGATGATGATATCAATATGTACACTGGGCTGATGATTAAGGACAACAATATGAAGACGATCGTTACGCCAACGGGTTCAGTGTTCTCTGGCGGTACGGATCTTTTTGCTGCAGGTAATCCACGTATCTTACAGCGCTCCAACACCGAACAAGCAATCGAATTAAACAAACAAGTCGGTGTGCACAGTTGGGGGCAGGGTGATAAGACCGCAAAAGATTTCCCATATACTGAGGAGAGTCACCGTAAGCAAGCGACTTACTACCAGAAGGTGATGGGCGATACCGGGATTGATTTTTATATCTTTACTTTAGACTCAGCGCCATCTCATGGTGCGCATTGGATGACCAAGGACGATTCCGATAAATATGGCTTCATTACACGTATTGAGTAGCTTAGGTTCAGGTTAATAGTTGACATGATATGGGTAGGTTGGTGATGACTTTGTTGTAGCCAACCTTTTTTCATTCCGTGATTTGATGCAGACAGTCCCAACCCTCGTGTATCTGATTCTAACTCGAGTCATATTCGGATTTGCTATTGTTCCTGGCGTAATCTCGACCATTATTTACCGACAACATCTCGCTTTTTCTTACCTTATTCGCTACTTTAAGACTGAATATCGCTACTCATTGTACAAAAGTGTTGCCATGCGCAAATTCAGAAGCATATAAAAGATTGAGAATAGTATGAACATCAGTACAATGCGGAAAAATCAATGAAGTAATTTCTCAATTTACAGTGTAATTCGAGTACACCTGATGTAAATAATCAGGACATTTCATCGCTTCGACGCTGTAAAGCCATTCACCATATATTAGTACAAAGGTCTGTATCTTGGACAAACATGACGAAATCCTGGTCGCTATTCGCCAAATTATTCGCGCTATCGATTTACACTCGAAAAAGTTGAGTAAAGAGTATGGTTTGACTGGCCCTCAATTAATTTTAATGAGAGCAATCCAAGAGATGGGTAATGTGACGATCAAAGAGTTGTCTAATCAAACTAATGTAAGCCAAGCGACCACGACGACCATCATCGATCGTCTAGAGTTAAATGGCTATGTACAACGAGTACGCAGTGAGTCAGATCGACGTAAAGTACATGCAAATTTGACTGAAAAAGGCCAAGAGTTGTTGAGTCATGCGCCACCACCGTTGCAAGATAACTTCGTGAAAAAATTTCAAAACCTTGAGCCGTGGGAGCAAAGCCTACTGCTCTCTTCAATGCAACGTGTGTCATCAATGATGAATGCGGAAGACATTGATGCCGCGCCAGTTCTTCAGCTTGAAGGGATTGCCAACGTTGCTAAGAACTAACGTTTAACTGGTTCAGTTAGACAATGGTGAATGAACATTAAATGGTCGCATTGAGCGGCCATTTTTGATCTCAATGACAGATAATCCTAGTTCATGCCCTCATGTATTGTATACCCTCTCAAGCTTTCACTAAGAAGCATAACTTTTTTCAAGATAAGCGCATGCTATAAAACGAAAATAACAACCTTAAAATGCTTGTTTGGTGCCTTAAAATAGCTAAATCGAGGTGATTTAAGTTGCTGTTTTTGTTGGTTTTTAATTTAGTGTTTTCTTGAGATCGTAATGATAGTCTTAGCTTAATTTCTTTAGGGGGCTAAATGGACACTAATAACAGCACTTATCATCACCACAGTTTTGCTCAGCAAGACTTATCAGAGCTTACATTTACAGCCTGTACGTTTATCCGTTGTGATTTCAGACGTTCGAACTTGCGTGATGCAACGTTTATTAACTGTAAGTTTATTGAACAAGGCGACATTGAGGGGTGCCACTTTGATGTTGCCGACTTACGAGATGCAAGCTTTCAGAATTGCCAGTTGGCGATGGCGAATTTCAGTAATGCGAACTGCTATGGTATTGAGCTACGTGAATGCGACTTGAAAGGGGCGAACTTTACTCGTGCTAACTTTGCTAATCAGGTAAGTAATCGAATGTATTTTTGCTCAGCGTATATTACGGGCTGTAACCTGTCTTACGCCAACTTGGAGCAAGCTTGTTTAGAGAAGTGCGAGTTGTTTGAGAACCGTTGGATAGGTACTTACCTTGGCGGCGCGTCACTGAAAGAGTCTGATCTCAGCCGGGGTGTGTTCTCAGAAGACGTATGGGGGCAATTCAGCATGCAAGGTGCTAATTTATGTCATGCTGAATTAGAGGGGTTAGATCCTCGTAAGGTCGATACATCTGGAATTAAAATTGTCGCTTGGCAGCAAGAGCAACTGCTTGAAACGATGGGAATCGTCGTGATGCCGGAGTAACTTGTTCGTTTTCTGATTGATTACATAACGTTAATAACCAAAACAAAGCCCAAAGCCAACAACTTTGGGCTTTTGCATATCGGATCTCTGACGCTGAACGGAGTTATCTGATAAGCAGCATGATACTAAAGATGTTTGGTATGCGAGATGACTTGTAACTGAGTTACATTTTTAGATGGGTTGAGTTTCATACGGGATCTTGGTCACTGATTTGAGAGTGATTTATAATTAATTTGATGATTTTAAAC
>NZ_JAKJSY010000046.1:0-36913 GCF_050337445.1 Vibrio minamisatsumaniensis
AGCGGAAATTATCAAAGGAGAAAGAAGGTTTCTTGTTTGTTGGAAGGTTTTATCTTAGCGGTCACGAAAATGCCGCAAAAAGCGGCATAATTCATAAATTATCGAGAGTAAAATAGAGTAAGGAATACGCGTTATTGATTATTTTGAGCTTAAACAGCTTGTGTAGCTGTCGGTGACTTGTTGAAGAAAATCGAAATAACTTCCACTTTTCACTTCAATATTTGAACCCATAGGATCAAGCTTCCCTTGTTTGGTATTACTTCCACGAGTGACGGACTCAATGACTGTCGGGGTAAATTGAGGTTCAGCGAAAACACATTGAACCTTGTCTCGCACTAATGTTTTCTTAATCTCAATCAAGCTCTTTGCTCCAGGTTTGCGATCTGGGCTAACGGTAAAATGACCTAAGTTGTTCAGTTCAAACTCTTGTTCAAAGTAACCATATGCGTCATGAAAAACGTAATAACCTTTGTCCTTGACTGGTGCCAGTTGAGCACGAATAGAGTGTTCTTTCTCTTTCAACGCGATTAAAAATGAATCGAGGTTCTCTTGATACGCCATTGCATTATCTGGATCCGTTTCCATCAATTTCGCTGAAATAAATTTTGCGGCAACTTTAACTTGATCGATCCCTAGCCAAAAATGTGGGTCATGACTGCCATGATGATGCCCTTCATGAGCGTCATGGTCTTGATGTCCAAATTCTCTTAGCGCAATTCCTGGGATTGAGCTTATCTGAATGACATTTTCTTTCGAGCCAATCACCTTCGTCAAAAACGCTTCTAGGTCAGGGCCAAACCAGATAACCATATCGGCACTGTGAACTTTTTTGACATCCGATGGCTTAAGCGCATAATCATGCGGCGAAGCATTGCTGTTCATTAACACCTCAGGCTCACTGACGCCCTGCGTTAATTCCGTGACAATCATTTGAATAGGTTTAAAGCTTGTTAGAATAGTATTGGCACTTGCAACACTTGGCGCTAAAAGCAAAGTAGCAAGTATAAAAGATGAACGTGACATAATCCCTCGATAATAGAAAAGTAGCGTAGGCTTGAGGTAAATGTTACATTATAACATTAGTGAATTGCAAATGAGTTCTATTCATGGATAACTTAATCCAACTAGATTCTGTGAGCGTCGAATTTGATGGTCGGAAAGTTCTAGACAACATATCTCTCAATATAGAGCGCGGCAGAATTACCACCCTGATTGGGCCAAACGGTGCTGGAAAGTCCACACTGGTCAAAGTGGTACTGGGGTTGCAAACCAAATTTTCAGGCACAATAAAAAAAAACAAAAAACTGAAAATTGGCTATGTTCCACAAAAATTAAAGCTCAATGATTCACTGCCTCTCAACGTAGAACGCTTTCTTAAGCTCACTGGCAAGTTCAGCCAGCAAGAGATCCTAGAAGCATTAAAACTCGTTGGAGCAGAACATCTGCAAAAGAGCAACATGCACCAGTTATCAGGTGGCGAAAACCAACGCGTGCTCATTGCTCGTTCATTACTAAGAAGGCCTGACCTACTGGTCCTTGATGAGCCGGCTCAAGGGGTTGACGTGCAGGGGCAAATCGACCTTTATGACTTGATTGATACCATCCGTCACCGCTTTGGTTGTGCCGTGTTTATGGTTTCACACGATCTGCATTTAGTGATGGCAAAAACAGACGATGTTATCTGTTTGCACCACCATATCTGCTGTTCAGGCGCGCCCGCAGACATCAAACACCACCCTTCGTATATTGCACTCTTTGGCACCGCAACCCAAGAGACGCTGGCGTTTTATCACCACCAACACGAACATCACCATCATGATCTCGCTGGCCAACCCGTAAAGGGCGGCGCACATGAATGTTCAAACCATAAACACGGACACCATTAATGCTTGAGTTTCTTCTTCCCTCTATTTTAGCTGGTTTGGGCATTGCTCTAATCGCGGGACCACTAGGCTCTTTTGTGGTTTGGCGAAAGATGGCTTACTTTGGAGACACCCTAGCTCACGCCTCTTTGATGGGCTTAGCGCTTGGTTTTCTATTCAATATTAATTTGTACTTCGCGCTGTTGATTTGTTGTTTGATGCTGGCCGTGTTGCTAGTGACCTTACAAAAACAAAAACTCGTTGCGACCGACACTTTACTCGGAATATTGGCACACAGTGCGCTCTCTTTAGGTTTGGTTGCGGTCAGTTTCTTAGACAATATTCGAGTCGACCTTATGAGCTACTTATTTGGAGATCTGCTTGCAGTATCACCCACTGATTTGGTCTTCATCTATGCAGGTGCCGCTGTGGTTGGCTTAGTACTTACTGTATTTTGGCGACCACTATTGTCCACGACGGTTAACGAAGATCTGGCGGCGGTTGACGGCATCAACATTGATTTAATGCGCCTGATTTTGATGCTGCTTGTCGGTATTGTGATTGCGGTGGGTATGAAGTTTGTTGGTGCGTTAATCATGACATCATTGCTGATCATCCCAGCCGCTACAGCAAGGAAGTTCGCGCATACACCTGAACAAATGGCCTTGCTAGCTTCGGTAATTGGTTCGATTGCGGTATGCGGAGGGTTAAGCTTATCTTGGTTCTATGACACGCCTGCGGGCCCATCGGTTGTTATTAGTGCTGCGGCAATGTTTATGCTTTCGCAAATGATAAAGACTCGTGCGTAGTAGTACGATTTTATATATTTGAAAACAAAAGGCTTGGTCAGTAGTGACCAAGCCTTTTTAATATCATTGAGTTAGTATCTATCTCAGCCGATAAACGTCAGCTGATTACCAACCTGTGATTTCACGTAGGCCTTTACCGATGTCAGCAAGAGAGTTAACCGTCTTAACGCCTGCGGCTTCTAGTGCGGCGAATTTATCTTCAGCAGTACCTTTACCACCAGAGATGATTGCGCCGGCGTGGCCCATACGTTTGCCCGGAGGAGCAGTAACACCAGCAATGTAAGAGACAACGGGCTTAGTTACGTTTGCTTTGATGAACTCAGCGGCTTCTTCTTCCGCAGTACCACCGATTTCACCAATCATGACGATAGCTTCAGTTTCTGGGTCTTCTTGAAAAAGTTTTAGGATATCAATGAAGTTTGAACCTGGGATTGGGTCACCACCGATGCCAACACATGTAGACTGACCAAAACCTTCATCAGTTGTTTGCTTAACTGCTTCGTAAGTCAAAGTTCCTGAACGAGATACGATACCCACTTTACCCTTCTTGTGGATGTGGCCAGGCATGATGCCAATCTTACACTCGTCTGGAGTGATTAGGCCGGGACAGTTAGGACCGATCATGCGAACGCCAGTTTCTTCTAGCTTCACTTTCACGTCGATCATATCGATGGTCGGGATACCTTCCGTGATCGTTACAATCAGTTCGATACCGGCATCAATCGCTTCTAAGATGGCATCTTTACAAAAAGGGGCTGGAACGTAGATAACCGTTGCCGTTGCGCCAGTCACTTCTACGGCTTCACGTACCGTGTTGAATACGGGAAGGCCTAGATGAATTTGCCCACCTTTACCAGGTGAAACACCACCAACCATTTGCGTACCGTAGGCGATAGCTTGGTCCGAATGGAATGTACCTTGACCGCCAGTGAAACCCTGACAGATTACTTTCGTGTCTTTGTTAATTAATACCGACATTATTTAGCCTCCGCAGCAGCAACAACTTTCTGAGCAGCATCTGTTAGCGATTCAGCTGCAATGATATCAACATCAGAATTAGCAAGGACTTCGCGACCTAGGTCCGCGTTTGTACCTTCTAGACGAACAACCACTGGTACAGTTACGCCGACTTCTTTAACCGCACCGATAATACCTTCAGCGATCATGTCACAACGAACGATACCACCGAAAATGTTGACGAGAACGGCTTTAACATTGTCATCTGAAAGGATGATCTTGAATGCTTCAGCGACACGCTCTTTCGTTGCGCCTCCGCCTACATCAAGGAAGTTTGCTGGCTTACCACCGTGTAGGTTTACGATATCCATCGTACCCATTGCAAGACCTGCACCGTTAACCATACAGCCAACGTTGCCGTCTAGTGCTACGTAGTTCAGTTCCCACTGAGCGGCATGCGCTTCGCGTTCATCTTCTTGTGAAGGATCGTGCATTTCACGAAGTTTTGGCTGACGGTACATTGCGTTTGAGTCAATGTTGATTTTACCGTCAAGACAGAGAAGATTACCTTCACTTGTAATGACAAGTGGATTGATCTCTAGTAGAGCGAGGTCGTACTGAGAGAACATTTCACCAAGACCCATAAAGATCTTAACGAACTGTTTAATTTGATCGCCAACCAAACCAAGTTTGAACGCCAGTTCACGGCCTTGGTAAGCTTGAGGGCCAACAAGAGGATCGATCGCTGATTGGTGAATTAACTCTGGAGTTTCTTCCGCGATTTTCTCAATATCAACACCGCCTTCGGTTGACGCCATGAATACTATTTTACGCGTTGTACGGTCAACAACAGCCCCTAGATAGAGTTCATTAGCAATGTTCGATGCTTCTTCAACTAGGATCTTTGTTACAGGCTGACCATTCGCGTCGGTTTGGAAAGTCACTAAATTTTTACCTAGCCACTTTTGTGCAAACTCTTTTACGCCTTCTTTCGTGTCATGTAGCTCTACGCCGCCCGCTTTACCGCGGCCACCAGCGTGTACCTGACACTTAACAACTTTCTTGGCTGTACTGATACGACCCGCAGCTTCAAAAGCTTCTTGTGCTGTATCACATGCGAAACCTTCTGGTACAGGCAAACCGAATTCTGCAAACAGCTGTTTGGCTTGGTATTCATGCAAATTCATTTTGATATTCCGTTTATTTTCCCTTAAGGGATTATTATTTCCATAACGACACAGTTTCCTGTGGTTCGTCTGTAGGGTCTTCTCAAATCAACTGCTGTCCATTTTCGAATGGCTTAACAGTTCAAGTGAAGGCCAGACGTTGAGCAGCCTAGCCTTTGAAACTTTTCACGTATAGCTAACGAGGTTAACTCGACGTTTTAGCGATACTAAACGTCTAATAGCAGGCGTGCTGGATCCTCTAGAAGCTCTTTAATAGTCACAAGGAATCCAACTGATTCACGGCCATCGATGAGACGGTGGTCGTAAGAAAGCGCTAAATACATCATTGGCAGTATCTCTACCTTGCCATCAACAGCCATTGGACGATCTTGGATTTTGTGCATACCCAAAATTGCCGCTTGAGGCGGGTTGATGATTGGCGTAGACATCAGAGATCCAAATACACCACCGTTTGTGATAGTGAAGTTACCGCCCATCAGTTCATCCACCGTTAGCTTGCCGTCACGACCTTTGATTGCGAGCTCTTTAATGCCTTTTTCGATGTCAGCGAAACCGAGTGTGTCACAGTCTTTCAGTACAGGCGTCACAAGGCCACGTGGCGTAGATACCGCCATGCTGATGTCAAAGTAGTTGTGGTAAACAATATCTGTACCATCGATAGAAGCGTTCACTTCAGGGAAACGTTTCAGCGCTTCCGTTACTGCTTTCACGTAGAAAGACATGAAACCAAGACGCGTATCATGACGCTTCTCGAATTGGTCTTTGTACTGTTTACGAAGGTCCATGATTGGTTTCATGTTCACTTCGTTGAAAGTAGTCAGCATGGCTGTGCTATTTTTCGCTTCAAGAAGACGGTTTGCCACAGTCTTACGTAGACGAGTCATCGGCACACGTTTTTGGCTGCGAGCCGCTGCTGGCGCTTCAACTGCAGGTGCAGATACAGCTGCCGGAGCCACTTTCGCTGCTGCTAGATGTGCGTCGATATCTTCACGAGTAATACGACCGCCAACACCAGTGCCTTTAACGTCTGCGGGTTGTAGACTGTGCTCTGCAAGTAGGCGACGAACGGCTGGGCTTAGTGCGTCGTTGCTCTCTTCGGTAAGCGCAGCTTTATGGCGCTTATCAGGAGAGGCTTCGGTATCTTCAGTAGTATCTTTCGTCGGTTCACCCGCGACAGCACCCGGTTTGATTTTAGCCAGAAGCTGCTTAGAAAGTACCGTAGCACCCTCTTCTTCGATGATAGCTTCCAGAACACCCGCTTCAGGAGCCGGCACTTCTAGAACGACTTTATCTGTTTCGATATCTACAATGACTTCATCACGAGCAACTGCTTCGCCCGGTTTTTTATGCCAAGTCGCCACTGTTGCATCCGCCACAGATTCAGGTAAATCTGGAACCAGAATTTCAATTGTCATGTGCGTATTTTCCTTTTACTTCTAGTTCTTAAGTAGGGTCAATGCGTCGTCTACCAACGCTTTTTGTTGTTTCAAGTGTACCGACATATAGCCAACAGCTGGGGATGCTGATGCAGGTCGACCTGCGTATTGAATATCAGCACCTACTGGGATAGCAGCTCGGAAATTATGTTGGCTACTGTACCAAGCACCTTGGTTTTGTGGCTCTTCTTGACACCAAACGTAATCAACAACATTTGTGTACTGTGCGATGGCAGCTCTCACGTCCTCATAAGGGAACGGGTAAAGTTGTTCAATACGTACAATAGCGACATCGTCTCGCTCGTTCTTACGTCTTTGGTCAAGCAGGTCAAAGTAAACCTTACCTGAACAGAACACGACGCGTTTTACGTTCTCTGGTGCCAGATCATCAATTTCTGCGATAGCTGGTTGGAACGTGCCTTCTGCCAAATCTTCAAGAGAAGAAGTACACAGAGGGTGACGAAGCAATGACTTAGGTGACATTACAATCAGTGGTCGACGCATTGGTCGAACAACCTGACGGCGAATCATGTGGTAAACCTGAGCGGGTGTTGAAGGAACAACAACCTGCATGTTTTGTTCAGCACATAACTGAAGGTAACGCTCAAGACGAGCAGAAGAGTGCTCTGGACCTTGGCCTTCATAACCGTGAGGAAGCAGCATCGTTAGGCCACACAGACGTGCCCACTTTTGCTCACCGGATGAAATGAATTGGTCGATAACAACTTGTGCACCGTTTGCGAAGTCACCAAATTGTGCTTCCCAAAGGGTTAGACCGCTTGGCTCTGCTGTCGCATAACCATACTCAAATGCGAGTACCGCTTCTTCAGATAACACCGAGTCAAACACTTGGAATGGCCCTTGTTTATCATGAATGTTCGCAAGAGGAACATAGGTGCTTGCATCTGATTGATTGTGCAGTACCGCGTGACGGTGGAAGAAGGTACCACGACCTGAATCTTGGCCTGAGATACGAATACGCTTACCGTCATCAACCAGTGTTGCGTAAGCCAGAGTTTCAGCCATACCCCAATCGACTTGTTTCTCACCATTCACCATGGCAGTACGATCGTTGTACAGTTTATTTACTCGGCTTTGCAGCTTGTGGCTATCTGGGTATTGACAAAGTTTGCTGCCAAGCTCTTTCAGGCGCTCGATATCAATCTTGTTATCCCACTCGATATTCCAGTCGTGACCAAGGTAAGGCGTCCAGTCTACTGAGTGAAGTGCCATTGGGCGCCACTCTTTAACCACAACTTCACCATGATCAAGTGCATCACGATATTCGTTAACGAGTTGAGTTGCGGTATCAATACCAAACTCACCGCGCTCCATTAGCACGTCAGCGTAAAGCTTACGTGGCGTTGGGTGCTTCTTGATTTTTTGGTACATCAAAGGCTGTGTTGCATTCGGCTCATCGGCTTCATTGTGACCGTGGCGACGGTAACAAACCAAATCAATAACAACATCACGCTTAAACGTATTACGGTAATCCAATGCAAGACGCGCAACGAAAGCCACCGCTTCAGGGTCATCAGCATTAACGTGGAAAATCGGAGCCTGAACCATCTTTGCAATATCGGTACAGTACATCGTAGAGCGTGTATCACGAGGATTAGACGTTGTAAAACCAACTTGGTTGTTTACAACAATACGGACCGTGCCTCCCACGCAGAAACCACGAGCTTGAGACATGTTAAACGTCTCTTGTACGACGCCCTGACCAGCGATAGCTGAGTCACCATGGATAGTAATAGGAAGTACGCGGCTGCCGTCTTTGTCATCTAAACGATCTTGACGAGCACGCACGGAACCGATAACTACCGGGTTTACGATTTCTAAGTGAGATGGGTTAAATGCGAGAGCTAAGTGAACGTTGCCGCCAGGTGTTGCAAAGTCCGCAGAAAAGCCTTGGTGGTATTTCACATCACCAGTCCCCCACGAATCATCGTTATGCTTGCCCGCAAATTCGTCAAACAGGTCTTGTGGTTTTTTACCAAGCACGTTAACCAACATGTTTAGACGACCACGGTGAGCCATACCAACAACAACTTCACGCATGCCTTGTCCACCAGCATGACGAATGATTTCTTTCGTCATTGGGATAAGAGCATCCCCTCCTTCTAAGGAGAAACGTTTAGCGCCAGGGAATTTTGCGCCAAGATAGCGCTCAAGACCTTCGGCTGCCGTTAACTCTTCTAGGAAAGCTTTCTTTTCTTCTTTATTGAAAGAGGGTTGACCAGATACAGACTCTAAACGTTGTTGAATCCAACGCTTTTGCTCTGTATTTGTCATGTGCATGTATTCAGCACCAATAGAGCCACAATATGTTTGTTTTAGAGATTTGTAGAGATCTTTAAGCACCATCGTCTCTTGGCCAATGGCGTAAGAGCCGACGTTAAACGTCTCATTGAGGTCATCTTCGGTAAGAGTGTGGAAAGAAGGGTCCAGTTCATCAACTGTCGCTCTTTTCCATAAACCTAGAGGGTCTAGGTTTGCTGCTTGGTGCCCTCGGAATCGATAGGCATTAATAAGTTGCAGAACCTTTACTTGTTTCGCATCGACATCTGGATCACTAACTTGGACACTGTAATGCTTTGTTTCTTGAGCGAGACGACGGAAGTAGTCACGAACACGAGAGTGTGGTTGTTCCACTGTCTCAGAAGCTTGCACAGGCAATGCTTCGAAAACACCTCTCCATTCGTCACTTACCGAATCGGGGTCACTTAGATACTGTTCATAGAGTTCTTCTACGTACGTTGCATTGGCGCCAGCCAAGTGTGAAGACTCGAGCCATGCCTTCATCACGCCGTTGTGCATATTTTCCCTTAACCAGTAGTTTTCACATTTGCTGCGGTCAAAGCCGAGCAATTAAAAGACCGCCCCAAAACGTCTCTAGGGCGGCAATTTTTATCACTTAAACCGAACGATTTACCAGCATGGTCTTAATGTGACCAATCGCTTTCGTTGGATTTAATCCCTTAGGACAAACACTTACACAATTCATGATGCCATGGCAACGAAAAACGCTAAATGCATCATCAAGATCGGACAAACGTTCGTCTGTCGCTGTATCTCGGCTATCAATTAGCCAACGGTATGCTGCAAGTAGGCCAGCTGGTCCGATGAATTTATCAGGGTTCCACCAGAACGATGGGCATGACGTTGTACAACATGCACACATGATGCATTCGTACAATCCGTCCAAATGAGCACGTTCATCAGGGCTTTGTAAGTTTTCACGAGCCGGCGGCACATTGCCGTCTGATACGAGAAATGGCTTCACTTTTTCGTAGTTATCGTAGAATTGAGTCATATCGACAATCAAATCACGAACAACGGGCAAACCAGGCAATGGACGGATTACAATCTTATCGCCTTTCAAAGCAGATAAAGGAGTAATGCACGCTAGGCCATTTTTACCGTTCATGTTCAGACCATCCGAACCGCACACACCTTCGCGGCACGAACGGCGGAATGAGATCGATGGATCTTGCTCTTTCAACAGGATAAGGGCGTCCAAAAGCATCATGTCTGAACCTTCATCCACCTCAAGGGTGTATTCTTTCATGTAAGGCTTCTGGTCAACATCTGGATTGTAACGGTATAAAGAGAAATTCAGTTTCATGGTCATATCTCCTTAGTACGTACGTGCTTTCGGCGGGAACGCTTCACGATGGATTGGTTCCATGTTTACGCCACGCTTAGTCATACTTTCTGATTCAGGGTTGTACAGTGAGTGACATAGCCACTGCTCATCATCGCGGTCAGGGAAGTCAAACCGAGCATGAGCACCACGACTCTCAGTACGGAAGTTAGCAGCAACGGCGGTTGCGAACGCTGTTTCCATCAAGTTTTCAAGCTCTAGACACTCGATACGTTGCGTGTTGAACTCTGTAGACTTATCCGCTAAGTGTGCATTCTTCAAACGCTCACGAATCGCTTTAAGCTCTTCTAGGCCTTCAGCCATCGCTTTACCTTCACGGAATACAGAGAAGTTATTCTGCATACATTGCTGAAGATCTTTACGGATTTGCGCTGGGTCCTCGCCGTCTGTACTGTTTTCCCAACGGTTGTAACGCTCTAGTGAACGCTCAATGTCAGCTTCAGTTGCAGGTTTCGCTTCGTCTTGCTTCTTGAGAGTCTCACCTAGGTGTAGACCTGTCGCACGACCAAATACCACCAAATCAAGCAGTGAGTTACCACCTAGACGGTTAGCACCATGTACTGATACTGATGCGATTTCACCACAAGCGAATAGACCTTGAATTTCAACGTCTGAACCATCTTCAGCTTGTTTAATTGCTTGACCAGAAACCTGAGTTGGAACGCCCCCCATCATGTAGTGACATGTTGGGATAACAGGAATGGGCTCTTTCACTGGATCTACGTGAGCAAAGGTACGAGAAAGCTCACAGACACCCGGTAGACGAGATTCCAGCGTCTCTTCACCTAGGTGATCAAGCTTAAGCTTAATGTGAGGACCCCAAGGGCCATCGCAACCGCGACCTTCACGAATTTCAACCATCATTGAACGAGCAACAACATCACGCCCCGCTAAGTCTTTAGCGTTGGGGGCGTAACGCTCCATAAAGCGTTCACCATCTTTATTAAGCAGGTACCCTCCCTCACCACGGCAACCTTCGGTTACCAATACACCAGCACCAGCGATACCAGTTGGGTGGAACTGCCACATTTCGATGTCTTGCATCGGTACGCCGGCACGAATGGCCATACCAACACCGTCACCAGTATTAATATGTGCATTGGTTGTTGATGCGTAAATACGACCCGCACCACCAGTCGCAAGGATTGTTGCCTTCGCTTTGAAGTAGCAAACCTCACCCGTTTCCATACAAAGCGCAGTAGTACCTAAGATTGCACCCTCTTCGTTCTTAACAAGATCCAGTGCATACCACTCAGAGAAAACGGTCGTTTTGTGTTTAATGTTTTGTTGGTAAAGCGTGTGAAGCAGAGCGTGACCCGTACGGTCGGCTGCCGCTGCGGTACGAGCCGCTTGCTCACCACCAAAGTTTTTAGATTGACCACCGAAAGGACGCTGGTAAATCGTCCCGTTCTCAAAACGAGAGAAAGGTAGGCCCATTTTTTCAAGTTCGATTACCGACTCAGGACCGTTTTTACACATGTATTCGATAGCGTCTTGGTCACCGATGTAATCAGAACCTTTTACTGTGTCATACATGTGTTGTTCCCAATGGTCTTCATGCGCGTTACCTAGAGCAACCGTGATGCCGCCTTGCGCTGAAACCGTATGAGAACGAGTAGGGAAAACTTTAGAAAGCAATGCACAAGATAGGCCTTGCTCAGAAATTTGCAGTGCGGCACGCATACCTGCACCACCAGCGCCGATCACTACGGCATCAAACTCACGAACAGGAATAGTCACTTACGCACCCCACAAAATAAACAGACCAGAGAAGAAATATCCCAAAAGAACGGCAACAACACCAACTTGAAGACCAACACGCAATTTTGCGCATTTGATGTAGTCAGTGAGAACTTGCCAAAGGCCGATCCAGGCATGAACCAAAACAGAAGTAAGCGCTAACATAGTGAAGACTTTCGTGAAGGTCCCACCAAAGAATTGCGTCCAAGATGCATAAGAGATATCACCAGAGAAAGCACAGAAGCTGACTAGGTAGATAGTGTAAAGCGTCATAATGATGGCCGTCGCACGAATCAGTAGATAATCGTGGACACCATTACGACCAAAAGTAGAAACGTTGTTTACCATACTAAGATCCCCGCAAGTAGAGACAATATCGCAGTTGCTGCGAATGCAACCTTAGCGCTCTTAGCGCCAGACTCCAGCTCTTCAAAATGACCAAGATCCATAAGAAGGTGACGAATACCACCCGCAATATGGTAAGCTAGAGCAGTTAAAATGCCCCACAGAATAAACTTCACGAAGAAACCGTCGACAATGTCGCTCGCTTCCATAAAGCCTACTGGGGATGAGAGGGAAATGGATAGTAACCAAAGCAGAATTCCAATCGCGACAAAAGTTATCACCCCAGACACACGGTGTAGGATGGAAGCTATTGCTGTGATCGGAAAGTGGATGGTCTGTAAATCTAAATTAACAGGTCTTGTTTTTCTTTCTTTCACGGGCTTGCTCACTCAGCTCCATTGAGCATTATGGTCATTAAATAACCTTATGATATTGTTATGGACAAAATTTGATCGCTAACCGTTAAAATTTAACACTAACTTAACAAATAACCGAAGTTGAGCTTTAGATAATTGTAAAATAACTGTTAATCGCCAGATTAAGAAAGACGCCTCACATACCTTCTTAGCCTTGCATTTATAAGGTGTTAACCAAACTTTTCAGCGTCACTATACGACTGGCAACATTCTAATACAATTGATGTAACAAATAATGCTACACAGACCAGATTTTTAACGAATTTAATGTAAAAAACACTAACAAGTGCACACAAAGCAGCAGAAGAATTGACTTTCAGACCTAAGACCAGTAAAAAAATGACACATAAACATCCTGGACGGATAAAATAATAAACAAAGGAGATTGTTATGGCGGATAAGAAAGCTACCCTTCACATTGAAGGTCATGCTCCGATCGAACTGCCGATTACAGAAGGTGCACTTGGTACACCCGTGATCGATGTTCGTACACTGGGTTCGAATGGTTTTTTCACTTTTGACCCGGGTTTTCTTGCCACTGCATCTTGTGAGTCTCAAATCACTTTTATTGATGGTGGAAAAGGTATTCTTTTACACCGTGGTTATCCCATTGACCAACTTGCCAATAACGCTGATTACTTAGAAGTATGTTACATACTTCTTTACGGTGAAGCCCCATCTCGAGCTGAGTACGAAAAGTTCAAGACTACCGTGACACGTCACACTATGGTGCATGAGCAAATCGCGAGTTTCTTCCACGGCTTCCGTCGTGACGCTCACCCTATGGCAGTAATGTGTGGTGTTGTCGGCGCGCTAGCGGCGTTCTACCACGACTCACTTGATATCAACAACGACACACACCGTGAAATCGCGGCTTACCGCTTAATTTCAAAAATGCCGACACTGGCCGCGATGTGTTACAAATATTCAATCGGTCAACCGTTTATTTACCCACGTAACGATCTAGGTTACGCAGAAAACTTTTTACACATGATGTTTGCAAACCCATGTGAAGAGTATGAAGTGAACCCTATCGTTGCGCGCGCAATGGATAAGATCTTTACACTACATGCTGATCACGAACAAAACGCTTCAACGTCTACTGTACGTCTTGCGGGCTCATCCGGTGCCAACCCGTTTGCATGTATCGCAGCAGGTATCGCATCACTTTGGGGCCCTGCTCACGGCGGTGCAAACGAAGCTTGTCTGCGCATGCTTGAAGAGATTGGTAGTGTCGATAACATTGAAGAATACGTGGCGAAAGCAAAAGACAAAGATGACCCATTCCGTTTGATGGGTTTCGGTCACCGTGTTTACAAGAACTACGACCCACGAGCTACCGTTATGCGCGAAGCGTGTCACGAAGTACTGAAAGAGCTCAACATCCAAGATCCACTATTAGATGTAGCAATGGAACTGGAGCGTATCGCTCTTTCTGATGAGTACTTTGTTTCTAAGAAGCTATACCCGAACGTCGATTTCTACTCAGGTATCATTCTGAAAGCAATCGGTATTCCTGTCTCGATGTTCACTGTGATCTTCGCAATGTCTCGCACCATAGGTTGGATTGCGCACTGGAACGAAATGCACAGCGATCCGACGAATCGTATCGGCCGTCCTCGTCAGCTGTATACTGGTGAAGAACAACGTGACTTTAAAGCGCTTCACGAACGTGAATAGTCTTTATAAAGCATGATTGGTTAAAGGGGTTGATGCGCGAACATCAACCCCTTTTCTTTTGTACGCTCTCAACTCCGTCATCCTCAAGAGTGCGAAGTAAACGAATAAAATAATATCGTCATCCCCAAGAACGAGGGACGAGTGAGTTGGGGATCTCAATCAGTTTATAGAGAACCTTCAGAGATTCCCTACTCCTTCCTCCGTCAGTCTAGGGAATGACGGTGCCTATAAAACGAAGCCATGTCGTCATCCTCAAGAACGAGGAACGAGTGAGTTGGGGATCTCATTCATTGTATCGACAAGCTCTCAGAGATTCCCTACTCCTTCCTCCGTCTGTCTAGGGAATGACGGTGCCTATAGAAAACGAAACCGTGTCGTCATCCCCAAGAACGAGGGGCGAATGAGCTGGAGATCTCATTTAGTTTATAGAGAACCTTCAAAGATTCCCTATTCCTTCCTTCGTCAGTCTAGGGAATGACGGTACTTATAGAGCGAAACAATGTCGTCATCCTCAAGAGCGAGGAACGAGCGAGTTGGGGATCTCCTTAAGCGAGCAGATAAACTCTACAGGTTACCTGCTCAATTCTAGAAAATGATGCATACTCTCGACTTGTATCCCTCATCTCGCAACTTCTCTTATACCGGATTATCGATATCAATAAACTCAACATCCAAGCCATGCTCTTTCGCTAACCATTCACCTAACGCTTTTACGCCATATCGCTCAGTGGCGTGGTGACCAGCAGCAAAATAATGAATGTCTTGCTCGCGTGCTGAGTAAGTAGTGCGCTCTGAAATTTCACCAGAGATAAATGCATCAATCCCCTGAGAGGCTGCAAGCTCAATGTAGTCTTGACCACCACCAGTACACCAACCAACCGTCGTAATCATTTTTTCTTGGTTTTCTGGAGCGATATGCAGAGGCTTGCGATTCAGAGCTCGGTCAATTTTTTCGGCAAACTCTGAACCTGTCATTGGTGTTTTTAATTTGCCAAACATAGCTACCGATTGGGGGTGCCCTTCCAAACCGCCTTCGACTTCTATCTCAAGTAACTCTGCCAATTTTGCGTTGTTGCCAAGTTCAGGGTGAATATCAAGAGGGAGATGGTAACCTAAAAGGTTGATGTCATTTTTAATCAGGGTACGAATGCGCTTGCCTTTCATGCCACGAATCGCTTCTGACTCGCCTTTCCAAAAGAAGCCGTGGTGAACCAATAGAGCGTCTGCGTTCAACTCTACCGCTTTATCAATGAGCGCCTGAGAGGCCGTGACACCTGTTACGATGCGCTCCACATCTGATACCCCTTCAACTTGCAAACCATTGGGGCAGTAATCTTTGATCTGCTGCGGTTGCAGTTTTTCGTTAAGTCGCTTTTCTAATTGTAAGTTATTCATTTTTATTTCCAGCTTACCTTTATATTAACGCCGTTATATCAATTTACAGGTAGAATGTCGAAAGCCCCAGGGCTATGTTTATCAAGGGCAATGTTTATCAAGAGCTATGTTGATGACGAACCGATGACCGAAATTTACGAGGAACCGATGACAGCACTGCAACGCTTTTACCAATGGGTCATCGACTCGCCGCCGTTACTGGAAATCAAGCCACCGGTATCGAATCTCAATGTCTTTTTAAGCGACTATGTCATTGACTCAGCGCACACATACCATGGTAACCCTAGGTTAGGTTTCCTCTACCAACATCTGTGTAGACAAGTCATCGAAGCCTCAGCGAATTATTCAATAAAATACGAAGAGATTCAGATCAATGTAGCAGGCAGAACACTAGGCGCAATCGACTTTATTCTTGAAGATTCGAGCAGCCAAAAGCGGGAACATTGGGAAGTGGCGATTAAGTTTTATCTGCTCCATGAACAAACATGGTTTGGACCCAACTCTCACGATCAATTGGACAAAAAGCTCGCTAGAATGCTCGGCCACCAGCTCGAAATGTCCTCTTCTGCAGCGTTTATTGAGCAATATCCGGAGATCGATGTCGACTCAAAGCACCTACTTATGCAAGGACGCTTATACACCAACCCTTTCTTGGAGCAAAATGTACCGACTGAATGTTTAGGCTACGACATTAACTCCAGCCAAGTTAACGGCTTTTGGTGTTATCAAAGCCAAGCGCATTTAATCACTGAAGCGCTCTACCCTCTCACCAAAGAGCAATGGGCGGCCGGGACGGATGATTTCAGCAGTCAGCCTATCACCGAGTTTGGTGATCGCTTCGTCCATGGGCAAACCAAGTCTGGGCAATTCTGGTTTGTGATGCCACAAAGTTGGCCACACGGTTAGTCGTCTGAGTGATCTCACTTACCTTTCCCGCTTACACGCAACCAGCATAAATAAAAAGGGCTGATGCTTTCACATCAACCCTTCTATCTATTTAGCTTTTAGATCCAGTAATCAAATTTCGATTACAGACCAGCCGCTGCAAATACTTGGTTCACAATCTCTTGAGCTTCTGCTTCGATGGCTTTCAGGTGCTCTTCACCTTTAAAGCTTTCACAGTAGATCTTGTAGATGTCTTCAGTACCGGATGGACGAGCAGCAAACCAACCGTTCTCAGTCGTCACCTTAAGACCACCAATCGCCGCACCGTTACCTGGAGCGTGCGTTAAGCGGGCTGTAATTGGATCACCAGCCAGCATCTCAGCAGAAACCATCTCTGGAGATAGCTTTTTAAGCACGTCTTTTTGTGCGCCATTGGCTACCGCTTGAATACGGTTGTACTTAGACTCACCGTGTTTAGCGGCCAGTTCTTCGTAGTATTCTTGTGGGTTCTTACCTGTCACCGCTGTGATCTCAGCCGCAAGTAAGCAAAGAATCAGGCCGTCTTTATCGGTTGACCAAGGCGTGCCGTCTTTACGTAGGAAGGAGGCACCCGCACTCTCTTCACCGCCGAAACCAAACTGACCGTTGTATAGACCATCGACAAACCATTTAAATCCAACAGGCACTTCGCAAAGCTCACGACCTAAGTCAGCCACTACGCGGTCGATTAATGCGCTTGATACCAGTGTCTTACCCACAGCCACGTCTTTACCCCAACCTTCACGGTTACGGTATAGGTAATCAATACAAACCGCTAAGAAGTGGTTTGGATTCATCAAACCTTTCGGTGTCACGATACCGTGGCGATCGTAATCTGGGTCATTACCAAACGCGAGAGCGTACTCGTCTTTTAGCGCCAGTAAGCCTGCCATTGCGTAAGGAGATGAACAGTCCATACGAACCACGCCATCTTTATCGAGAGACATGAATTGGAATGAAGGGTCAATCGCTTCATTGACCAGAGTAAGATCGAGATTGTACGCTTTGCCAATTTGACGCCAGTAATCAATACCACTGCCACCCAGTGGATCGACACCAATCTTGATGTTTGCTTTCTGGATCGCTTCCATATCCACAACGTTCACCAAATCAGCGACGTATGGTGCCACTAGGTCAACTTCTTTTACTAACTCAGACTGTTTCGCCTGTGCGATAGGCGTACGCTTAACACTTTGCATTTGCTCAGCAATGATCGCGTTTGCACGGTCTTCAATCGCTTGAGTCAATTCAGCTTCTGCCGGGCCACCGTGTGTTGGGTTGTATTTGATACCGCCGTCTTGTGGTGGGTTGTGTGAAGGCGTGATAACAATGCCATCAGCTTTTTTGTCATTCACGAGGTTATGCGTAAGAATCGCGTGCGAAATACCCGGTGTTGGCGTAAAACCATTGTTTTCTTGAATAATCACTTCAACGCCATTCGCGACAAGCACTTCGATAACCGTAGAAAATGCAGGCTCAGATAGAGCGTGAGTATCTTTACCTAAGAAAAGTGGGCCCGTTGTGCCCTGAGCGGCACGAACTTCAGCAACTGCTTGTGCAATCGCTAGAATGTGGTTTTCGTTAAATGTTGATTTATCTGCAGTACCACGGTGACCTGATGTACCGAACAATACTTTATGATCTGGGTTACTCGCATCCGGTTGCTGTAAGAAATAGTTAGCAACTAAAGCCGGGATATTATGAAGATCTTCCTGCTGAGCTTTCTGCCCAGCACGAGGGTGCATAGCCATTTTTCGACATCCTTATATAAAACTTACAAACAAAAAAACCTCATAATATCTTCTTATCCATGGATATTATGAGGTTTAAATCAGATTTCGCTAAATTGAACCGGTGACTTTTTCTATCAATTCAGCTTGGAAACTCATACGGCTCATAAGCTGCTCAATCATTTGTCTTTTACGGCTAGTATTATTATTAGTAATCACCCAAAAAGGACTTTGTGGAATCGCTTTAGGCTTGGTGGTGTTACCATTGGCTAACAACGTTGCTTCGTTATCTGCGAAATAAACACGCTTACGGCCTTTAACTTGAGTTGCTTCTGAAAAGCTTTCAGGGTCGATTTTATGCAGTGTAGATAACACAAGCATGAAACGATCAATGGCTTTCTTTAGTGATGCAAACTCATCTGATATTAGTAATGAACGCATTTCTTTAACGCCATCTAACTTCTCTAGAGTAAAACCTACCTCTTTACTAACAACGATACCTTTTGGTTCAACGATATCTTCAATCGGAACCTTACCTTGGCTATCAACCTGTAATAAGCGACGCAGAATATCTGAAGCGCTTTCGCCAATACGTTCTGTCTGACCCGCAATAAAACGGTATAGGTCTTCATCAACCTCAATTGTTTTCATTCGCTTTTCACAATCTCAATGTTTAAACTCTGGATGATTATAGCGAGATCCGCGCGGATACTCTACGTCAAACCCACCATGAATAAGAGAAAAATGTCACTACAGCTCAACTATAAAATTGAAGGTGAGGGTCACACCATCGTTTTGATCCATGGATTATTCGGTAACTTAGACAACCTTGGCTTGCTGGCTAGGGATCTCAAAGCCGATCATCAGGTGCTTAGCCTCGATCTACGCAACCACGGTCAATCTTTCCATAGTGACATTCACGATTATCAAGCAATGGCACAAGATGTCGCTCAACTGTTGAATGATCTGGCACTGAAAGAGGTCACAGTGATCGGTCATTCAATGGGGGGCAAAGTCGCAATGGCGCTGACGCAACATTTTGCACTGCGTAAGTTGATCGTATTAGATATGGCACCTATTGCGTACAAAGAACATCGACACAACAACGTATTCGCGGGCCTGCAAGCCGTAATTGAAGAGCAACCGACCTCTCGCTCAGAGACGTTAAAGATCCTCTCGAAACATATCGAAATAGATGGGGTTCGTCAGTTCTTAACCAAATCTTTGTTCAAAGCAGAGCACGGCATCATGGAATGGCGCTTCAATGTTGCTTCGTTATTGAGCAACTACCCAAGCATTATGGGTTGGGCGCCGATCGAGAAAACCTCGGTCAAAACCTTGCTAATAAAAGGTGGGGATTCTGATTACCTCACCACTGAACATCAAGCCGCCGTTCAGCAGCAATTTTCTCACGCAAAGGCACACGTTATCGCGAATACTGGTCACTGGCTGCATGCCGAAAAACCGACAGAAGTACTTAGAGCAATTAGAAAGTTCATCGCTTAAACACTCTTTTCGTACCGATAAAGAGAGCGATACAATCACTGCAGATTAACTTTATCTCACAACAGTGATATAGTGCGCCCAAGCAAAATTGGTATATAAGGTTCCCATGCTTTACGATTACATGAACATCATTGAATCTGTTGGTTTGGATCTTCTGTTTGCCGCGATTTTCTTTTTGATCGGTATGGCAATTAAAGACGTTCTAAAGCAAGGTAATGTTCCAGCATTTGGTCGTCGCATCGTATGGTTAGTACTTTTCCTTGGTTGTGCGGGTTTTATCGCCAAAGGGATAATCCAACTAAGCTGGGAAGGAACGGGGATCTAATGATTCTCTTTCGAACTTTATTACACCGACAACAGACAAAATGAAAGGTAATGATTCTATGGCAAGTGTAGGTCTCTTCTTTGGTAGCGATACAGGTAACACTGAAGCTGTTGCTAAGATGATTCAAAAGCAATTGGGCAAGCAGCTCGTTCACGTTCAAGACATTGCAAAAAGCAGCAAAGAAGATATCGATAACTTCGATCTACTGCTGCTTGGTATCCCTACGTGGTACTACGGCGAAGCACAATGTGACTGGGACGACTTTTTCCCTGAGCTAGAAGCTATTGATTTTTCAACGAAGCTTGTTGCTATCTTTGGCTGTGGCGACCAAGAAGATTACGCAGAATACTTCTGTGATGCTATGGGGACTATCCGTGACATCGTTGAAGCAAAAGGCGGTACTATCTTAGGTCACACATCAACTGAAGGCTACGAATTCGAAGCATCGAAAGGGTTAGTTGAAGGCGATGACAGCCAATTCGTTGGCCTATGTATCGATGAAGACCGTCAACCTGAGCTAACTGAGGAGCGTGTTTCGAACTGGGTTAAACAAATCCACGAAGAGATGTGCCTAGCAGAGCTAGAAGACTAATTCTCTGATGGTTGTTAATAGTTACAATTAATAACCATTATGTAGATATGAAAAAACCTCCATCTTGGAGGTTTTTTGCGATTTATACTGATTAATTAGCACTCAACTTCTAATGCGTCATCATCCTCTCTAAACTGCGGTTTTTTTCTGACATACAGAGTGCGCTGAATTTCTGATACCACATTCCCCTTCTTATCTTTCACGTAGATAATGAACTCAGGAAAACACTTTTCACCAAGCTGTGTCTGACGGTAGATTTCGTCAAGTTGTCCTTGGCTTATCTCAAAATCAGCGTACAGGTCAGATTGGCCCGGCTTAATGAAGTTAATGCTCGCCTCCTTATCCCAAACGTAATATCGCTCCCCTAAAATTCCCATTAACATCAAGGAGTAAACAGGATCAGTTAAAGAAAATATGCTACCCCCATATTGAGTGCGATTGGCGTTCTTGTTCCACCAACGTAGCTTTAATATCGTCTTAACGACTCTAAAGTCAGGGCTTATATGGGCAATACGAATACCCGCCCCCCAAAAAGGTGGCCAAATATTGAGTGCGAACTTTACAATGTTCGGTTTGTAAATTTTTGCGAGCTGCTTGTTCATAACCACATTCCATGTTCATATCAGAAACACCGTCACCTTGACTGGTCGTACCTCCACTATAAGGGAGATACTTTCATTTTACAAAACAGATTGTGATGTCAGTGAGTAACCCTTTGAAGTTCGTGGTTTATTGTTATGTCTGACTAAACTATAATGGCATTAATATTGAATTCTGTTAATTGCTGCAGATCATCAACAGGAAAGTGTATGTCAGACAATAATCAAGCGCTAAAAGATGCTGGTCTTAAAGTGACCCTTCCACGGCTCAAAATTTTAGAAGTATTACAACAGCCAGAGTGCCAACATATTAGTGCTGAAGATTTATATAAAAAGCTGATCGACTTAGGAGAAGAGATTGGGCTTGCGACCGTTTATCGTGTACTTAACCAATTCGATGATGCTGGCATTGTAACGCGCCACCACTTTGAAGGCGGTAAGTCTGTATTTGAACTTTCAACACAGTACCATCATGACCACCTTGTGTGTCTAGACTGCGGTGAAGTTATTGAATTTTCTGATGAGCTTATCGAAGAAAGACAGAAACAAATCGCAGAACGCTATAACGTGAAACTGACAAACCACAGTTTGTACTTATATGGCAAGAGCATTAGCGGAGGTTGCAAAGGCAACCCAGATGCTCACAAAGCAAAATAAACGTTTTCTATTCGGGCTAAAAATCTGCTCGATCGTTATTTAGCTCAACGAGTTATTCAGACACAAAAAAACCGGCTCTAAGCCGGTTTTTTATTAAGTCCATCTTAAGAAACTAAGCTTTTAGAAACAGAACTTGGAAAAACAGATCTATTAATCTATTAGCTATTAAGCCTCAGTTTTACCCCAAGTGTCACGTAGACCAACCGTGCGGTTGAAGACTAGTGCGTCTGCTTTAGAATCTTTGGAATCCACACAGAAGTAGCCTGTACGTTCAAACTGGTACGCTTGCTCTGCCACACCTTCCGCTAGGCTAGGTTCAACAAAACCGTTTAGCGTAACCAGTGATTCAGGGTTAAGCGTCGCTGAAAAATCATCAGCAGCGGCTGGGTTGTCCACTGTGAATAGACGATCGTACAAACGAATCTCAGCAGGTAGCGCTTTATCAGCTGATACCCAGTGGATAACACCTTTCACTTTACGGCCATCTGCTGGGTTCTTACCGAGTGTTTCGTTATCGTAAGAACAGAAGATAGTCGTAATGTTACCTTCTGCATCTTTTTCGATACGTTCAGCTTTGATCACGTAAGCACCACGTAGACGAACTTCTTTGCCAAGAACCAAACGCTTGTATTTCTTGTTTGCTTCTTCACGGAAGTCGTCACGCTCAATCCAAACTTCACGGGTAAATGGAACTTCACGAGTACCCATTTCTGGCTTGTTCGGGTGGTTTGCAACCGTTAGCGTTTCTACGGTATCTGCTTCGTAGTTTTCGATAACGATCTTAACTGGATCCAGAACAGCCATTGCACGAGGTGCATTTTCGTTCAGATCATCACGGATGCAAGATTCAAGTGAACCGAACTCAATCATGTTCTCTTGCTTAGTCACGCCAATACGCTTACAGAATTCACGAATCGAACTTGAAGTAAAACCACGACGACGTAGGCCAGAGATAGTAGGCATACGTGGGTCATCCCAACCTTGCACTAGATTTTCAACCACAAGTTGGTTCAGCTTACGCTTAGACATCACTGTGTATTCAAGATTTAGACGGCTAAACTCGTACTGACGAGGTTGGCAATCAATCGTGATGTTATCTAGAACCCAATCGTACAAACGACGGTTATCTTGGAATTCAAGCGTACAGATAGAGTGCGTAATACCTTCCAGCGCATCAGAGATACAGTGAGTAAAGTCGTACATTGGGTAAATGCACCACTTGTCAGCAGTTTGATGATGGTGAGCAAAACGAACACGGTAGATAACAGGATCGCGCATCACCATGAACGAAGAGCTCATGTCGATCTTAGCACGTAGACACGCTTTACCTTCTTCAAAGCCACCGTCACGCATTTTTTCAAACAACGCTAGGTTCTCTTCAGGACTGCGATCACGATATGGGCTTGCTTTACCTGGCTCTTTTAAGGTGCCACGGTATTCACGGATCTGCTCAGGACTTAGCTCGTCAACGTATGCTAAGCCTTTATTAATTAATTCCACAGCATAAGCGTAAAGCGTATCGAAGTAGTTGGATGAATAACAAACATCACCAGACCATTCGAAGCCTAACCAGCTTACATCATTCTTAATTGACTCAACGTATTCAACGTCTTCTTTTTCAGGGTTTGTATCATCGAAACGAAGATTACACTGTCCCTGGTAGTCCTGAGCAATACCAAAGTTCAAGCAAATAGATTTAGCATGACCAATGTGCAGGTAGCCATTCGGCTCCGGCGGAAAACGAGTATGCACGCTACTGTGTGTACCATCCGCTAAATCTTTATCGATAATTTGGCGAATGAAATTCGATGGACGAGCCTCAGCTTCACTCATCTATAGCACCTCTATGTATTTAGTATTGTCAGAGAAAGTTATCTTTCATATCCGAGACAAAGGCCACTTTTGATGGCGGTCAAAGATAGAAAGATCATTGTTGCTAATCATCCACAATTCTTCGCCTTTGCACAATAAGAACCGTCCGTTAATTGTGATTATTTCCGCTATTCGATGAAGAATAGAACGAACCTTGCTCACTGGCTATAAATGACAAGTGTAAAAAAGCCTCCCATGTGGGAGGCTTTCAATTTCAAACTTACTTAAGAGTCGTGTTACGTCTTAATAAGTACTTCCTTTACTATGGAAGTTTTACATCAGATAGGTCTTCACCTGCACCGATAGCTTTCATTTCGCCCGCGACGATTTCAGCTAGTGGGCCTAGGATAACCTGTAGGTTATTCTCACCTAGTTTAACCACACCTTTCGCGCCCAGTTTCTTAAGAACAGCCTCATCAGCGATAGAGCGGTCTTTAAGAGTTAGACGTAGACGAGTGATACAAGCATCGATTGAAGTCAGGTTTTCGTGACCACCTAGCGCTTTCAGGTATTGACGTGCAACATCACCTTTAGGTGAATCACCAGCAGGAGCCACTGCTTCATCATCATCTTCACGACCAGGCGATTTCAAGTTGAACGCGCGGATTGCGAAAGAGAAAGTGAAGAAGTATAGAGCACCGAATGCTAAGCCAATCAATAGTAGAGTGAATGGTTTAGTTGCTAGACCCCAGTTCAATACGAAGTCAATTAGACCTGCAGAGAAACCGAAACCGTGCAGAGTACCAAACATGTTAGCAACAACTAGAGACAGACCTGTGAATACAGCGTGTATTGCGTAAAGAGCAGGAGCTAAGAATACGAACATGAATTCTAGCGGCTCTGTGATACCCGTTAAGAATGAACAGAATGCAACTGAGAACAGTGCGCCACCCACTTGGCTACGTTTTTCAGCAGGAGCAGCTAGGTACATTGCAAGTGCAGCACCTGGTAGACCGAACATCATGATAGGGTAGAAACCGTTCATGAATACGCCAGCGCCTTTATCACCACCGAAGAAGCGGTTTAGGTCGCCAGATTTCACAGTGTCAGTCACTTCTTTCACTACAGTTGTGATTTCTGGAGTTACAGAGTTAGCGAATGTGAATGTGTGCTCTTGGCCAACAACTAGAGTTTTAGCTAGGGCAGGATCAACACACAATTGAGTGATGTTAGCAAATGCACCTTGACCAGCTACGATGATTTCTTGACATGTACCCATACCGAACCAGAAGTATGAGTTCAATACGTGGTGCAGACCTACAGGGATTAGTGCACGGTTAAGAGTACCGTAAACAAATTGACCGATAGCACCAGAAGTTGATATTGCATGAGCCAGTGTATCTAGACCAGATTGAACACCAGGCCAAACCACACCAGACACAGCACCAGCAACAAGTGCAAATAGACCGGCCATGATTGGGACTAGACGTTTACCCGCGAAGAAAGCCAGCCATTCTGGAAGGCGTGTCGCGTAGAAAGCGTTGTAACAGTGGCCTGCGATGATACCTGCGAAGATACCGCCGAAGAAGGACATGTTAACATCTGCGTTAATTGTCGTTGCTGTAGCTGTTAGTACGAAGTAAGCAACTGCACCAGCAAGACCCGCTGCGCCGTTACCGTCTTTAGAAAGACCAATCGCGATACCTAGACCAAACAGCAATGGTAGGTTACCGAAGATAGCGCCACCAGCTTGAGCCATGAATGGAATATCAAGTAGATCGCCTTGACCTAAACGTAAAAGAAGCGCCGCAATCGGAAGCGTTGCGATAGGTAGCATTAGTGCTTTACCTAGCTTCTGTGCATATCCTAGAATATTCACTTGTTGTGTCCCCCTATAGGATTTTTAGAATTCGTTTGAGAAACTTATTTTAGTCGCTCAATTTAGTCCTAATCAGTGTATTCAATTAATTTTGCTCCGCAAATTAAAACCTTACTATTTGTGATCCTAATCACCAGTTTTTATCAAATTCAAAGGTTTTTGCTAGCGAGATCATAAAACTTATTTTATCATTCAAAAAAATAAACTWTTGTCGATAAAATCTAAGACTAACTGTTGGTCTTATGCTGAACGACTTTAGATTAAAAAAACAAAGAAACAACTAAGAAGATCTAGCTAAAAATCAATAAATTAGCATTTTTTCAGGCACTTGCAGCTTTAAGTGTTTGTCGACAAAAGATAAATCGTTACGTAAATGATGCTCGCAAACTAAGTCTACATTTAGGTAACGAACAAATTTAAAAGATCCCACGAAATAAGGATTAGCTGACTATGTACGCGCTAAGTAACTGTAAAATTTACACTGGTAGTGATGTTCTAACCGATCATGCTGTTGTTATCGAAAATGAACTGATCAAAAAAGTCTGTCATACCTCTGAATTACCAGACGGTATTGAGGTTCGCGACCTAAATGGAGCAAACCTAAGCCCAGGCTTTATTGACCTACAATTGAATGGTTGCGGTGGTGTAATGCTGAACGATGAGATCACTGCCGAAACCATGCAGATCATGCACAAAGCAAACCTTAAATCTGGCTGTACTAGTTTCTTACCAACACTCATTACGTCTTCAGACGAAGATATGCGCGCAGTTATTACAGCTGCTCGTGAATACCATGATCAATACCAACACCAATCTTTAGGCTTACACCTTGAAGGTCCGTACCTAAACGTTGCAAAAAAAGGCATTCATAGTGTCGATCACATTCGTCAATCAGACAACGAAATGATTGACCTTATCTGTGACAACAATGACCTTGTTGCAAAAGTAACATTGGCTCCAGAGCTTAACGATCCAGAACACATCGAACGCCTACAAAAAGCTGGCGTTGTCGTTTCTATCGGCCACACCAACGCAACTTACGCAGAAGCGCGCCAAGGTTTTGAATCAGGTATCACGTTCGCCACTCACCTATTCAATGCTATGACGCCAATGGTCGGTCGCGAGCCTGGCGTTGTAGGCGCGATTTACGACACACCAGAGGTTTACGCTGGTATCATCGCCGACGGTTTTCACGTTGATTACGCAAATATACGAATTGCGCACAAAATCAAGGGAGAAAAGTTGGTATTAGTGACGGATGCCACAGCTCCTGCAGGTGCTGACATGGAATACTTTATTTTTGTCGGTAAGAAAGTATATTACCGAGATGGTAAGTGTGTTGATGAGAATGGCACACTAGGCGGCTCAGCTCTGACTATGATTGAAGCTGTTCAGAATACAGTTGAGCACGCCGGAATCGCTTTAGACGAAGCTCTTCGCATGGCTACACTATACCCAGCTACGGCTATCGGTGTAGAAAGCAAGCTAGGTCGAATCAAAAAAGGCATGGTTGCAAACCTTGCTATATTTGACCGAGATTTTAACGTTAAAGCGACTGTTGTTAACGGACAATACGAGCACAATTAAGTATGAATGGCGGACAAATAGGTAACGTAGACTTAGTTAAACAACTGAACAGTGCGGCAGTATACCGTCTGATAGACCAACAAGGTCCCATTAGTCGTATACAAGTGGCAGATGTAAGCCAACTCGCACCGGCAAGTGTTACAAAAATTACCCGCCAACTTTTAGAACGCGGCCTAATTAAAGAGGTTGCGCAGCAAGCGTCTACTGGCGGTAGACGCGCTATATCCCTAACCACAGAAGTAGAACCTTTTCATTCTATTGCTGTGCGCTTAGGCCGAGATTACATTCAGATAAGCCTTTATGATCTAGGTGGTTGTGAGTTGGCTTCCCTACAGCAAGATCTTCATTACTCAGACCAATTAAACCTTACCCAAGGCTTGGTCAATAAGTTAAAAGATTTCATTGCTGAGCACCAGACAAAGATTGATCAATTGATTGCGATTGGTGTAACGCTACCAGGATTAGTCAACCCAACAACCGGCGTTGTCGAATACATGCCAAACACGGATATCGATAATCTCGCTTTGAGTGATATTATTCGCAACACATTCCATGTTGCTTGTTTTGTGGGTAATGACGTCAGAGGAATGGCGCTTGCTGAACACTACTTTGGTGCAAGTAAAGATAGCCAAGATTCTATTTTAGTCAGTGTCCACCGTGGCACTGGTGCCGGTATTATTGTTAATGGTCAGGTTTTCCTTGGTCATAACCGTAACGTGGGTGAAATTGGCCATATCCAAATAGATCCGCTTGGTGAGCAGTGTCAATGTGGTAATTTCGGTTGTCTTGAAACCGTCGCAGCGAATCCAGCCATTGTTGAACGCGTGCGAAAGCTCATAAAGCAGGGCTATAAGTCCTCTTTAACAGAACTCGAGCATATTACCATTCAAGATGTGTGTGATCATGCAATCAATGGTGACGAACTGGCGAAACAGAGTTTGGTTCGAGTCGGGAACCAGTTGGGTAAAGCGATAGCAATGACGATCAACTTGTTCAACCCTCAAAAGATCATCATTGCGGGTGATATTACTAAAGCACAAGAAATTGTTTTTCCTGCAATTAAGCGCAATGTAGAAAATCAGTCGTTAACGGCTTTCCATAGCGGCTTGCCTATTGTAGCATCTCAAATCGATAGACACCCTACGATGGGAGCTTTTGCAATGATTAAACGCGCCATGCTCAATGGTGTGCTTCTACAAAAGCTACTCGAAGACTAAAGAAAAACTATTCTAATTTTTCGCGGGCCGTGTTTGTACAAAACACGGCCCTTTTTTTAAGCAAGGGAACTACAACAACAAGCTATGGAACTTATATTAATATCCACTGCATTCATCGCAGGATTTATTGCGTTAAAGTGCCACCTTCCCCCACTGGTGGGTTTTTTGGTTGCCGGTTTCGGGCTCTTCGCCCTAGGCTTTGAAACTAATGATACCATCGTTACCTTGGCAGACCTTGGTGTCACCCTGCTCCTATTTACTATTGGCCTAAAGCTCGACATCAAAACTCTGCTCTCTAAGGAGATCTGGGCCGGCGCTACAATCCATAACCTTTTATCTACTCTGTTTTTTGCCGTTGCCCTATTTGGTTTTAAGTTCCTAGGTATTTCATCGCTGGCAGCCATGTCGATGGAACAAATCGTTCTACTCGGTTTCGCCCTTTCATTCTCCAGTACCGTATTTGCAGTAAAGTCTCTGCAAGAGAAAGGGGAAATGAATGCAACCTATGGCACTCTAGCGATTGGTATTCTAGTCATGCAGGATATCTTTGCTGTGATCTTTTTAACGGCGTCGACAGGTAAGATTCCGGAGTGGTACGCCATAGCACTCTTCGCTTTACCACTCTTTCGTCCGCTGTTCTACAAAATCCTCGATTGGGTTGGACATGGTGAAATGTTGGTGCTGTTCGGCATCTTCTTTGCGTTAGTTGTTGGTGCAGGTTTGTTTCAATTGGTAGGTGTAAAGCCAGACTTGGGTGCCCTTATCCTGGGTATGTTGTTAGCCGGTCATCCAAAAGCTTCAGAGCTATCGAAGTCGCTGTTTAACCTCAAAGAACTTTTCCTTGTCTGCTTCTTCCTGAATATTGGCTTGTCCGAGCAACCAACCATTCAAGGGTTTATGCTTGCTGTCCTGTTCTTATTATTACTGCCAGTGAAAGGCATTTTGTACTTCTTGGTGCTTAACCGCTTTAAGTTCCGTGTACGAACCTCTCTACTCACTTCACTGTCACTATTTAACTACAGTGAATTTGGCCTCATCGTAGGTGGCCTCGCCTTTAAGATGGGGTGGATGTCCGGTGACATCTTGGTCGCAGTGGCCATTGCGGTTTCACTGTCGTTCTTGATCGCTGCTCCTCTAAACCGAGCCGGCCATAAACTTTATCAGCAATCTGGCAAATGGTTAAAAGAGCACGCTGCAGAAAAACTTCACCAACGCGATAAGCGCATTGACCCAGGCCATGCGCAGGTCCTTATTCTTGGAATGGGACGCATTGGTACTGGAGCCTATGACGAGCTGCGTTCACGCTACGGAAAAGTGAGCTTAGGTGTCGAAATTCGCGAAGAAGCCGCACATAACCATAGAAGCCAAGGAAGAAACGTCATTTCCGGCGACGCGACTGACCCTGATTTCTGGGAACGAATTCTAGATACAGCAAACGTAAAACTGGTGATTTTGGCAATGCCTCATCACCAAGGTAATCAAACCGCTTTGGAGCAATTGAAGTCACGCCATTTTAAAGGCCAAATTGCCGCAATTGCTGAATATCCAGATCAGCTCGAGACATTAAAAGAAAACGGTGTCGATGCGGCATTTAACATTTACAGTGAAGCGGGTAGTGGTTTTGCTCGTCACGTTTGTGAACAGTTAAACCCTAATATCAATAAAATCGAATATTAGACGGCGTTCAACTCAACCTCTCAAAACTGGCTATTTTTTGCACTTTTGAGAGGTTTTTGTTTAAAAAACCAACCACAATTGAAAATCATACACCAAAACAACCATAAAATTAGATACTTTCTAATAGAACCCCCTTTATATTATTTTTTTGATTACATCTGGTTGCTTTTTTTAGCCAGAATGGCAAATTGAATGCAATTGATTTGGAAATTATTTAAAAGGAAGTTCTATGTGTTCTGTATTTGGTATTCTCGACATTAAAAGTGATGCCGCAGCACTTCGCCCAATGGCTTTAGAAATGTCTAAGAAGCTTCGTCACCGAGGTCCAGATTGGTCTGGTATTTATGCTGGTGAAAAAGCAATCCTTGCTCACGAGCGTTTGGCGATTGTTGGCCTCAACAGTGGTGCGCAACCATTGTACAGCCAAGATAAAAAGCACATTCTTGCCGTAAATGGGGAAATCTATAACCACAAAGAACTTCGTGCACGTTATGAAGACAAGTACCAGTTCCAGACCGATTCTGACTGTGAAGTTATCCTAGCACTATACCAAGAGATGGGGGCAGACCTTCTAGAAGAGCTTAACGGTATTTTCGCATTCGTTTTATACGACGAAGAGAAAGACGAATACCTCGTGGGCCGCGACCATATTGGTATAATCCCGCTTTATCAAGGTTACGATGAGCACGGTAACTACTACGTAGCCTCAGAGATGAAAGCATTGGTTGAAGTATGTAAGACGATCAGTGAGTTCCCTCCAGGTAGCTTCTACTCTTCGAAAGATGCAGAGCCTCAACGCTACTACATCCGCGATTGGAACGAGTACGCTGCTGTACAAGGCAACAGCACAAGCAAAGAAGAACTGACTGAAGCGCTAGAAGCGGCGGTTAAGCGTCAGCTAATGACTGACGTTCCTTACGGTGTACTTCTATCGGGTGGTCTTGATTCATCAATCACTTCAGCCGTCGCCAAACGTTTTGCGGCAATGCGTATCGAAGACGATGAGCAATCTGAAGCTTGGTGGCCACAACTGCACTCATTCGCTGTGGGCCTTGAAGGCGCGCCAGATCTGATCGCCGCTCGTGAAGTTGCGGACAAAATCGGTACTGTGCACCACGAGATGACTTACACCATTCAGGAAGGCTTAGATGCCATCCGTGATGTTATCTACCACATCGAGACGTACGATGTAACAACGATTCGTGCATCAACTCCAATGTACTTGCTTGCTCGTAAGATCAAAGCAATGGGCATCAAAATGGTACTGTCTGGCGAAGGTGCTGATGAGATCTTTGGCGGTTACCTGTACTTCCATAAAGCGCCAAACGCGAAAGAGTTCCACGAAGAGACAGTACGTAAACTGCTTGCTCTAAGTATGTTCGACTGTGCTCGTGCAAACAAATCACTGGCGGCATGGGGCGTTGAAGGCCGAGTACCATTCTTAGACAAAGAGTTCATCGATGTGGCAATGCGCCTGAACCCTGAAGATAAAATGTGTGGTAACGGTAAAATGGAGAAACACATCCTACGTGAGTGTTTTGAAGACTACCTACCTGATTCAATCGCATGGCGTCAAAAAGAGCAGTTCTCTGATGGTGTTGGCTACGATTGGATTGATACACTGAAAGCAACGGCTGAAGCTAAAGTAACGGATCAACAAATGGAAGCCGCTAAGTTCCGTTTTCCTTACAACACGCCAACAACCAAAGAAGGTTATGCTTACCGTGAAATCTTTGAGGAACTATTCCCTCTTGAATCCGCGGCAGAATGTGTACCAGGTGGCCCGTCGGTTGCGTGTTCATCAGCAAAAGCTATTGAGTGGGATGAGTCATTTAAAAACTGTGTCGACCCATCAGGTCGCGCTGTACAAGCCGTTCATAACGACTCTTACTAAAAAGATATCGTTCATATAGCGCTGTCATAAAGGCTACAAACTAAAAAGGCGCACTGTGCGCCTTTTTAGTGACTAGGTACTCGTACTGCCGTAGTTATTCATGATCTTGAAGCGCTTCGTTCTCAACACTAACTGGAACCCATTGGCGTATCATCTTAACTAACATGATGGAGCGAGTTTCTCCATCTTTCTCATGGAAAATAGCCTCAACCCCGGTAAACTGACCTCCCTTAATCTGAACCATTTGCCCTGACTTAAACTCAGTACAACAACTTTTTACTTCGCTGCTACAGCACTTATCAAACTCTTTGAGTTCAAATACCAAATCACCTTGGACTTCATATGGCCCGGCGCCAAACTTAATAAAGTCTGCCACACCACGAGTTGAACGCACGGTAGTAAAGCTAGGGCCCTGCTCATAATCAAAGCGAGCAAAGAGGTAAGACGGAAATAACGCCTCTTCACTCTGCTTTTTTTTGCCTCGAACCGTCTTTTCGACTGTTATTTTGGGGTAAAAACATTCCACCCCTTGGTTCTCTAGATGCAATTGTGCGCGCTTTTGCTCTCCACGCTTACAATATAGTAAATACCAACGTTTCATTTGATTAGCCATTGCTGATTTGGGGAGATTTTACCATAAACCTCCAACGGTTTAATTGCCTAAAATAAGGCGCACCTTAACAAGTCATGATCCATGCGTAATAAACCGACTGATTAACAAGAGTTTATAGATAGAAAAATAGCTGAGAATTTTACAACGACCATTTACAGATAAAAAGGACCAATGTTCATTGCATAGAAAAGTGTACATATAGAACAACAGGTAACCTTTGGTTGCACCAATTAAACCATAAACAAAACCTAAAACTTAACAGACAACCATTCACGTAGACAATAAAAAACCTTTCACATTTTAACCATCAAAAAATGGAAAATTAGTTTTCGGTACGCATGACTAATTTAACATTAAAAATAAAACCCTGCATTTTCATAAAGTTATAATTAAAAGTTATCGTGACCATAAAAAACACCTATTGCAGATGGTTATTTCGCTGTGTATACATACGCAACTATAAAATCTTTTAATACCTAAAATTAGTAAAACTTATGCCAAGCAAACACAACATTTTTGGCCACCCTAGAGGCCTATTTCTACTATTCAGCACAGAGCTATGGGAACGTTTCTCCTACTATGCAATGCGTGCAATCCTTGTTTTATTCCTAACTGACACGACGATAAACGGCGGACTTGGTTGGTCAACGAAAGACGCACTTGATCTCTACGGTATTTATACCGGTTTAGTCTACGTCACACCATTAATCGGTGGCTGGATTGCCGATAACTATTTGGGGCAACGTAAATCGATCCTGATTGGCGGTGTATTAATGGCATTAGGTCAATTTACACTCGCGCTACCTAACGGATTCATCGGTTTAGACCAAGTGCACGCTCTTTACCTTGGTTTAGCACTGCTTATCAGTGGTAACGGAATGTTTAAGCCGAACATCTCGACAATGGTGGGTGATCTTTATCAAGAAGGCGATAACCGACGTGATGGTGCTTTCACTATTTTCTATATGGGCATTAACTTAGGCGCACTACTTGGTGGTCTAATTTCTGGTGCGGCCGTTGACTCATTTGGTTGGAAAGCCGGTTTCCTAGCCGCTGGTATTGGTATGGTTATTAGCTTAATTATGCAAATTACAATGGCCCAATCATGGTTAGGTAATATTGGTTCAGAACCTGCGGCTGCACGAGCAAAAGCACTGAACAAATCGAAAGAAAAAGCACCGTTAACTAAGGAAGAATTCGACAGATTAAAAGTGATTCTGATTATGGGTCTGTTCGTGATTATTTTCTGGGCTGGTTTTGAACAAGCCGGTGGTTTGATGAATATCTACACGCAAGAATACACCGACCGCATGATTGGTAGTTTTGAAGTACCAGCGGCTTGGTTCCAATCTCTAAACCCATTTTTCATTATTACACTCGCACCATTAATCGCAGCCTTTTGGGTTAAGCTCGGTAAACGTGAACCAAACTCACCGGTGAAGTTTGCTGTGGGTTTGTTTTTCCTAGCTATCGGTTTTGTGTGCATGATGGGTGCTGTAATGGAGCAAGGTGGTGACCTAACAGCAAAAACATCAATGCTATGGTTGGTGGGCGCTTTCTTCTTCCATACTCTTGGTGAGCTTTGTCTGTCTCCTATTGGCCTGTCGTTGGTCACTAAGTTGGCTCCGCTTCGCTTAGCTTCATTAATGATGGGAGCATGGTTTGGCTTCAACGCCATTGCAAACTACGTGGCAGGCCTTGTGGGTTCACACGTCGGTGAGCTGGGTGCTATGTCTATTTTTAGCGGCATTGCGATTACAGCAACAGTCAGTGGTATATTACTCTTGCTTTGTGCAGGTAAGCTCGTGTCATGGATGCATGGCGTAGAGACAAGCACAATGCTTGAAGCGGACCAAGCTAAAGTAACTTCTGTCGCTTAATCTCTAACAAAAATCATCTAATTTAAAAAGGGCTGCTCAATGAGCAGCCCTTTTGTTATTGGTCGATGTACCTTACTGTTAAAGTTAAAGCTAAGCCACCGTTAACGATACAACGCGACTAACTCAGCCATCATATCAATGTGCGAGTCTCTATCGTTAAGGCACATAATGTAGCTAAAGTCCGAACCACCAGCGTCAATAAACGTCTCTTTACACTGGTCTGAAATCTCTTCCAGCGTTTCCAAACAGTCAACCGAGAATGCAGGCGCCATGATATCGATCTTCTTGATGCCTTTACTCGGCAGTGATTCAAGTGTCTCATCCGTGTATGGCTTCAACCACTCTTCTCGACCAAATCGCGATTGGTATGTCATGGTGATATCGTCCGCTGATAAACCTAACTCTGCCGCAAGCAGCTTTGTTGTCGCTTTACAATGCTGAGGGTAAATATCGCCTTCATCAGCCAATCTTTTAGGTATACCGTGGAATGAACAAACCAAGTGATCGCCTCTACCATTTTTATCCCAATGACTGCGAACGCTTTCTGCCAATGCTTTTACATAACTAGGATGTGCGTAGTAGTCACGGATAAAGCGATAGCTCGGGATAACTGGCATCTGTTTAAACGCTTTGGTTAAACCATCAGAAACCGCTGCCGTGGTTGTCCCTGAATACTGAGGATATAAAGGCAGTACGATGATGTCTTCGACGCCCTGCTCCATCAGTAACTCAAGCCCCGTCTTTAAACTTGGGTTACCATAGGTCATACCCAACGCAACAGGCATCTCAAGTTTCTTCTGAAGCTTTTCCACTTGTCTTTGGGAGTACACAAGCAACGGTGAGCCTTCATCCATCCAAACAGACTGATACAACTTAGCCACTTTAGGCGCACGAATCGGCAGAATGACACCATGTAAAATAGGGCACCACAGCCAACGTGTTAGGTTCACCACACGCTTGTCGTGTAAGAATTCACTCAAAAATCGACGAACACCAGCGGGGGTCGCTGAATCTGGTGTTCCTAAGTTCACCAGTAAAACGCCCTGCTTTTTATTATTTACCATAGATACCTAAGACCAATGTGTGATTTTCTGGAAAGTAATATACTAATCTGCATAAGTTTAGGATCATTGCACCCCGATAAAAGTCTGAATAATCATTCTTCCTATGAGATATCACAACATCCACTCTCGATTGTTAGCCACTGCCATCGGGTCTTAACCGTTCTGAATCATGTACAATCAAGTTACTAGATTGGTATCGTACTAATAATTGAAACAAAAAAAAGCGACCCTTAAGGTCGCTTTCAATATATCAAATTCTAAAACTGGCTGTTAGCCAATTATGCTAGCGCTTTCTCAAGTTCAGCACTCACTTCAGCAACTTGCTTAGTACCATCGAATTTCAGGTACTGAGTGTTACCAGCTTCAGCTTCTTTGCCGTAGTAAGAGATCAGCGGAGCTGTTTGATCGTGGTATACACCTAAACGTGCACGAACCGTTTCTTCTTTATCGTCATCACGCACAACCAGATCTTCACCGGTGATATCGTCTTTACCTTCTTCTTTCGGCGGGTTGTACACGTTATGGTATGTACGACCAGAAGGAAGGTGAGCACGACGACCCGCCATGCGCTCAACAATCACATCATCAGCAACGTCGAATTCAACAACGTAATCAACAACGATACCCATCTCTTTTAGACCATCGGCTTGTGGGATTGTGCGTGGAAAACCGTCTAGTAGGAAACCTTTCTCACAGTCATCTTGAGCAATGCGCTCTTTGATAAGACCAAGGATAATTTCATCAGAAACTAGCTGACCCGCGTCGATTACTGATTTAGCCTGTTTGCCAAGTTCAGTACCCGCCTTGATAGCAGCACGTAGCATGTCACCAGTTGAAATCTGAGGGATACCAAATTTATTCATGATGAAGTTAGCTTGAGTACCTTTACCCGCGCCAGGAGCACCTAGAAGAATGATGCGCATGTTTAATCCTCTTATAAAATTATGATTTATACCGAAGCTCACTATTCCGTTCTCCTGTTCATTTAAGGATAAACAGAGAGGTTAGGTAACAGTGACTGCAAACAATAGCAAAACGGTAAGTTTCGGTATAACGTTTAGAAATCATACAACTGGAGTGTGTTGGTTCCGACTCACAGCCGATGTAGGTCGAGCATTCTATCACATTAATATTCAATTAGGCTGAATTTACGACTAAAGAATACACCAGAAACATTTGTGATGACGATAATGACAACGTTACCCACGTAGAGTCAATTTTCAACGACGTTCATAAAAAAAGCCCGCATTATGAACTGACCCCCAATAGTTGGACACCAATTATTGGGGGTCTTTTTATGTCCAAATATAGCCGAGAGCTAAAATGTATCATTGCTAAGCAATACTTAGATGGCACGTCATCTCTCTACTTAGCAAAACAATATTCAATTTCTTCAAGACAGATACGGTATTGGGCTCAAGTCTTTGCCATCCATGATACTGATTCATTTTTACCAACTAAGC
>NZ_JAKJSY010000047.1:0-36712 GCF_050337445.1 Vibrio minamisatsumaniensis
GCTAACATATGGACATTTATTTCATTTAGTAATTTAGTCTTCTCAATTAATCCAGCTCTTGAGTCGTCAGCATTAATGTAAAAAACTTCCAAGCCATTAAGTGTATTATTGAAATACGCCTTATGTAATTGATTTATTAGGAAGAGTGTCTTTCCAGAGTTTGGTGGTGAAAATATTACTGTGGATTGCCCTTGCAGTACAATACCATCAAAAACAAATTTAGAATCTTCTTGAGAAGATTCAAGTTCTTGTATATCTTTGTTTATAGAAAATGCCATTAATGAAGAAAGTGCTGACATAAAACCTCTAGTTTGTATAAGAATGTAGTTAATGCGCTTAGACTATCTATGTGAAATTTCCTATTCAAGAAGTTTGGTGATAATCATCAAATATGAGTCAAGTATTATTGTATCTAAGAAGTTTCTATTAGTTGGAAGTGGATGGAATGTTATTCGTTTCGAAAATAACCTCAACGATTCTCGATTATGCTCATGCTAAATATTTAATTAAGTGCGTTATAATTGCCCATTACTTGTGGTGACTAGGTCACTATCTGCTTACATAATCTCATGATTTAAATCATAATTTCTGTTTAAACGCATTTACCTTAGGCTCACTTTGTTGCATATTGACTGGTTAATTCATACTTTAAGGAATACAGAAATTTGGGAAGGTTGATCAATAGAGAGTCATTACCGTTGACATTGTGGTGCTCTGCTTCTCGTGCAATGAGGCTTCCTCGTCTTTTGGAAGATACATGGCGAACATTGTTAAATGAAAATGGGTTGATGGATTTGGCGTTACATAAATCAACGACTGGAGCTATTGGTGGGCAGAGTATTGATGAGACGAATCAGCACTTGGCTACTAGGTATAATGGGTCGTGTGCCCGAGTCGTATTGTCTATTTTAGATCCTAAACATGAAATGGACTTAATATCAGATACTTATGCAACTTTGTTTGCAGGGAACAAAGTGTTTCTCGCTGATATCCCCAGTGGGAGCGGCGCTGCAATCATGAGTATCTTATGTACACTTGTAGAGTTGAGAGAAAAATTTGTTATTCCGAGGCATCCTTTGGAGGTGGTCATTGTAGCTGGAGAGATATCTGAGGTTGCAATTGGACATATGGCGAGACAACTTGAGCTAATAAAACCGATGTTAAAAGCCCAAGCGATCACTATCGTAGATATATCTTTGAAGATTTGGGACGTAGAGTGCAAGCAGAGCACCGCTAAGCTGATTCGAGAGATGACAATCAAGAGTATAGATTGTGATAATCGTATGCTGATTTTATGTAACTTCAGTGGGTATCTTGATACTGGGAGGTGGAAGAAGACTAAAAGCACCTTCGAAGAAGTTTTTAGACACAGTACAGATACTAGTAGCGCGGCAATTTGGATTGAGCCTCAGACAAAGAAAGCTGAAACTCTGTTCGAGAATATTCGGAAATGGTTTGATGTTGATTTAAGTTATTTTTTACCCAGTCAGAAGCAGGTTAATTCATTAGCATCAAAGGTTGATTGCAAGCACACTTTTGGAGAAGGTTCTTATAGAGTACAGCTTAAGGTCCATCGATTTGACCTTCCTGATGGAGTCTGAGCATGAAGTCAAAAATCGCTTTGAAAGCGTTAAATCAATACCGTAAGCGTGACGTTAATGCTTATCTTGGTCTTCGTTATTATCTCGAAAATTCAGCTACAAAGAGTGATCATTGGATTGAAAGGGTGTGCTCGAAACTAATATTAGATGGTCGAGATGTTGGATATCTGAGAACAAACCACTACAAGGACTGGATTGACAACTCTTACGTATATAGAGATGTTTTTTTACCAACACCAGTGGAAAGCTTGAGTGAGGCTTTACTCATATCTGAGCTTTCAAAACATAAAGAATTTCATCCTCAAAGCTATGTTTTCAGCTACAAACTGGCCTCAGATAGTGATGTTTCAGGTGTGTTTGTACCTTACTTTAATGGAATACGAGAAAGGCACGCATTAATATCTAAACTATGTTGGGAAAATGAAGGTGCTTCAGTTTTATACACGGATATAAAAAAATTCTATCCAAGCATAAGGTATGAAGACGCTATCAAGGTGTGGAAAGAAAAGTGTTTAGAGTCAGACTTAGACGCGAAGTTTTTCGCTCTCGGCAAGAAGTTACTTGAGAAGCATTATACTGTAAATAAAAAGTGTGAAACTGGAAAAGGCATCCTTACCGGACCAATGTTTAGTCACGTTATCGCTAATTTGTTGTTAGACAGTATCGACAAACAAATGTACCAACTAACGAAAGGGCGATACTGCAGATATGTAGATGACGTTATTTTTGTTGGAAGTGATAATGAATTAGATTTATGGCGAAACGAGCTTGAAAAACGATTTTCAAACTTAGGGCTTGAACTACATGATGGTGACAAAGACTTTTCAGTTACTAACGAAAAGTGGTTAGAAGGCCAAAGCGATTTTAATTCGAGTCTATCTATTGATTGGATGCAGTTGATTGGAGATTTGAAAAAGTTCTTATTTGCGCATCCTAGCAAGAGCTCTGAGTTGAACAACGTGTTCATTGAAAACAGCATACGTATACCTGTTTTAGACTACTCGTCAGTAATGAGGGAGTCTACATCCGTTCAAAAGCTTGCCGATTGGATCGGAAAGTTTCATTTTTCACGTAATCTGATAAGAAGTATAAGTATCAACTCCCTCTTGGCGAAAGCAAATCAATGCAGGGTAAAAATGCTTGATCAGCTTTTTCTCTACGCAGAAGAAATGAAACAAGCTCAAGATTATGAGAAAAAGCGTCTTGTTCCGAAAATACGTTTTTTAGCTGGTAGACTGACAATTCTATTACCCGTTAATAAGTTACTTGAATGCTCTGAGTTGCTCATGCAATTTGATGAATTTCATCAAACAGCGGTAACTATGAAAGCTGTTGCGACTCGAAACGTCACAGAGTGCCTCATTATGGGAAGTAACTGCACTCAAGCTGCATCACAACTACTTTCGATTGAAGACTTACCTGTAGAGATTAATATTGAAGATTTAAATGGTGTAAACCTTAATGTTATCGAGCAATCGTTGGCGGTGTTGGATCTTAACGGTATAGCTTATGATATTCCACTTAGACCCGGTGAATTAAGGCGATTCAGTAAAGGTATCGATGTTAGTTCACTAATGGAATCGAATGATCGATACATCAAAGAGCTAGCTTCCTTACATGGCGTTGGCTTGTCGAGGCATGAGCTTATCTTGAGTTCTTGTTTTGATAGGGATGAGGAATTGACACTAGATATATTAAATCAAGTGCACAGCTCTAGGAGTGGTTAGTTTGTGGAAGTTTGTTTTTTTATGGTTTGATAAAAAAGGCTTTCCTACTGGGGAGTTAGGGGACTTACTCAAACTGTGTTTGGCGCTAAAAATTGAAGGTCTCGATAGTGTCGTTAAACCTTTGAAACGCATGTAACCTGTCACCGAAAATTCCCATTTTTAATTGAAAGACTTATTATGAATTTTGATATAGATGCACTGAAACACCACCAATTGGTCGAAGATGGTCAACTAGAGGGCTGTTACCTTCATCAGCCCGCTCAAGGTAGTCAGCAAGGTGATAAAGCTGTGCTAGCAGAACGCCAAGCGTTGGAAAAAATGGGATATAAGGTCATACAGGTTAAAGCTAAAGGCGGGGCAACAACGTTTGCCGAGGCGATGCAACAGCTCGCGAAGAAGACGGGTCACCAGTTCAAAGAGTAAGTGAGTGTCATCTGCCACAGCCGTTAAATTACCTCTATGATTTAGAGTTCATTGACCTTTGATGATCCTTATTTTTACACTTATAACAAAAAATTATGGGTTCTTTTTCCTAAAAATAAGCACTCGGTAGTATGACCTTCGTATCATTCAAAGGGCATACTACGACGATTGTATTATTTCAGCCGCGTTATTTGATGTAAGAGTCCAGAACTTTCAGCACTATTTCCATATCGGCTTCACGTTGCTCTTTGTCTTCTTCCAGTACAACGTGCTCAAGCAAGTGGCCTTTGATCACTTCTCGCATCAAGCCATTTACTGCGCCCCGAATAGCAGCAATCTGCTGCAACACATCTTGGCACTCATGCTCTTCTTCCAGCATTTTTTTAAGTCCATTCACCTGACCCTGTATTTTACTGACTCGGGTGTTGAGCTTCTTCTGATCTCTGGTTGTATGCGACATGGCTTATCTTCTTAATGTTATGGGCTGCTCTATTCTAACCGATAATGTAGCACTTAATTTATACTGGGGGGTAGTATTGTATACTAGGGGGGAGTATAGTTTGCGTCAAATTTGAAATAACAAAAGAGAATAACAATGGATTTTGTCGCACTACTGCAAAATGGTAATGGGTGGTTCTTTATTCCTAGTGCCATCTTACTGGGTGCTTTGCATGGTTTAGAGCCGGGACATTCGAAAACGATGATGGCGGCTTTCATTATCGCGGTTAAAGGAACAGTTAAACAGGCTGTAATGTTGGGGTTAGCCGCGACACTGTCCCACACGGCGATTGTCTGGTTAATCGCTGTTGGTGGGATGTACATCAGCCAAAAATTCACAGCTGAAGCTGCTGAGCCGTGGATGCAGCTCATTTCCGGGGGGATTATCGTTTTGACGGGTTTATGGATGTTCTGGAGAACATGGAGCGCTGAGCACGCTTGGCAAAAAGCGCATAGCCATGATCATGAATGGACGACCCAAATTGTCGATACAGGACATGGGAATGTATCGCTCTCTATAATGGAAGAGGGCGGGCATCATCGCTTCCAGTTGCGCACACTCAATGGCAAGGTTTTAACGGCCGAAGATGTCAAGATTTCAGCCCCGAGTTCTAATTCACAACCTGCTGATGTATATCAATTTACTGAGCGTAATGGATACTTAGAATCGTCCTCCTGCATTGAAGTCTCTGATGATTTTTCTGTCACATTGATTATCGGACACCACGATCATACCCATGATTTTGATGTACATTTTAGTGCTAATTCTCATTCAGGAAGTGACAACAAAGAATACCAAGACGCTCATGAACGCGCTCACGCTTTAGATATTCAAAAACGCTTTGAGAACCGAGACGTCACTAATGGGCAAATACTGCTTTTTGGTTTAACGGGTGGTTTGATTCCATGCCCTGCGGCGGTAACGGTTTTGCTTATCTGCTTGCACCTTAAAGCCATCACACTCGGTGCTACCTTGGTTGTATCATTCAGCATTGGTTTAGCATTGACTCTGGTTACGGTTGGCGTGGTGGCAGCACTGGGTGTGAAAAAAGCGACATCTAAATGGAGCGGCTTTAACGATGTTGCACGTCGAGCCCCGTACTTATCGGGTGCCTTGATTAGTGCTGTCGGTTTATACATGGGGATTCACGGATATATATCATTGGTGGGCTAAGCTTTGTAGCACTCGGCTCCTGTCAAACTGGAGCCGATCACTATGCGCCATTTTTTCAAAGCTTATTGGACTTAGGTATCCAAGAGTACTGCGCCACCTCGTCCGATGAGCATCAGCCCAATGTAATTGAAGAGTGTATGGCGTATTTGGCATTTGATCGTAACGCAGTTATGCCCCTTTCCGAGTTTGCCAAAACGTCCACGCTATCTGCTAGAAATATAACTCATCTGATACTCAAAACTCACAAAGTACGAAAAATGGGTACCACAGTGCAGTTCTTGACTCAAACGAACTCGCTGGTTTTTGCTCTGTAAGTCACTCTGAAATCGTTATAAACTTTTAAGGCGGCATAGAAACACATCGGTTTGATTAACCGTCTAAATATTCGCTAAGAGCGTTTGATTTGCTTTAAGGGCTGTTTCTGATAACTAACCCGTCCGTTTAATATAATAGGAATTAGTGCGAACCTTGCGAATACTTTTTCTGGTGCGATGTTACTCATCGCACCAGCTCTTCATAAGTAAACTTACCATACCTGTAGTTATTGATGGCTTACTAATTTAGGAGAGCCGCCTGCAAATTTTTGTCGCTCGACAAAATAGCGTTCCGGGGATCTTGGCGACGGGTGAAAGCTTTGCCTTTGATTGAAAATAGAAGATCTGGATAATGCCAAAATAAACTGAATATCATGTGGTTACATGACGATTTTTGCTAATCGATAGTGTTTTTAGGTTGCTCACTTCAAGAGACGCTATTTGAAGATTAGAGCTTGAAGAGTCGTGGAGCTTACCGAAGAAGAAATGATACTATCGGCAGGGTGTAAATATTAGTGTACGCAGTGTTTTAAATATAAAATATTTAAAAAATTGCGTTCTTTTTAAATTAGTGATTGAAACTGTCGTTTTTACTCGTTAAGTTACAGGGAACAACAAGATAAGTGCTGATGGAAAGTGACGTGAGAGTGCGTACATTCAGCTCAAGGATAGAAAATAGGAAGAAGTAAGCAATGTTCCAGACTGATGATGTAAGAATTAACAAAGTAAAAGAGTTATTACCACCCGTTGCTGTTTTAGAAAAGTTTCCAGCGACAGAAATTGCTTCTTCTACAACCTTTGAAAGCCGTAAAGCGATTCACAATATTTTAGAAGAAAGCGACGATCGCTTGCTTGTTATTGTAGGCCCATGCTCTATTCACGATACTGAAGCGGCACTTGAGTATGGTAAACGTTTGAAAGTTCTACGTGACGAACTCGGTGATAAACTGGAAATTGTCATGCGTGTTTACTTTGAAAAACCACGAACCACAGTCGGTTGGAAAGGTTTGATCAACGACCCATACATGGATGACACGTTTAAGTTAAATGATGGTCTTCGTCTTGGGCGTAAACTCTTGCTTGATCTCACCGACCTTGGTATGCCAACGGCCAGTGAGTTCCTAGATATGATCACACCTCAATATGTTGCCGATCTGATCAGCTGGGGTGCAATTGGCGCACGGACGACTGAGTCTCAAGTGCACCGTGAACTTGCTTCAGGCCTATCTTGTCCGGTTGGCTTTAAAAACGGTACTGATGGCAACATCAAAATCGCAACGGATGCAATTCGTTCTGCTGGCGCTTCTCACCACTTCTTGTCGGTTACTAAGTATGGCCATTCAGCGATTGTTGAGACGGCAGGAAACCCGGATTGTCATATCATCCTGCGTGGTGGTAAAGAGCCAAACTACAGCGCTGAACATGTCGGTAAAATCAAACAAGAGCTAGAAGCGTCAGGTCTTCCTCAGAAAGTGATGATTGATTTTAGCCACGCGAATAGTTCTAAGCAGTACAAACGTCAAATGAACGTATCTGATGATGTGTGTGCACAGCTTGCTGCTGGTGACAAAGCGATCTTTGGAGTAATGATTGAATCTCACCTAGTTGAAGGCCGCCAAGACTTAGTTGATGGTAAAGCGGCAACATACGGTCAGTCGATTACTGACGCTTGTATTGGTTGGGAAGATACTGAAACAGTACTTCGTCAACTGGCGGATGCGGTTGAAGCACGTCGTAACAAGTAGACCCGTTATCGAACAAGGATGTAAACATTGATAGCCCTCATGAGCGAAAGCCTATGAGGGCTTTTTTGTGAGCCACCCCTTGCGTCTATGGTTACGACCCCGTTGGTATAAGGGCGCTCTTGATTTATTCCCCTGTCGAGACTTTGTCGTACTCGCTTAGGTTGATCCCGTCGCACTTGCTACAAGTTTTAAAAACTTCACTATGGTGAATATGCTCGGTTCGACCCGCTTGATGGAGCTGGTGAACAATCGACGTTACCCCCTGAACTTTACTTTTATCCGCGACCAAGATGGCGTCGTTGGTTTCGACAATGATGAGGTGCTCAACACCGACCGTTGCTACCAATTTGTTCTCTGCGTGAATGTAGTTGTGCTGGGAGTCGACGGTTAATACATCCCCTTCAACAACATTGTTGTACTCGTCTTTGTCGCTTACGTCCCAAATAGCAGACCATGAGCCAATATCACTCCAACCAACATCCATCGGGATCACCACGGCGTGTGAGGTTTTTTCCATCACAGCATAATCAATGGAATCACTTGGGCTATTTTTGAATGCTTCAGCATCAATTCGGATAAAGTCGAGGTCGGTATTTTGCTTTGAAAGGGCGAGTTTGCACGCGGCTAAAATCTCTGGATGATGTTCGGCAAGCTCTTCAAGGTAACGTGATGCTTTGAACATAAACATGCCGCTGTTCCATAGATACTGCCCAGAGTGAACGTAATGTTCTGCTGTTGCTGTATCTGGCTTTTCAACAAAGCACTCAATGGCGAAAGCACGGTGGTTCGGTTGTTTCATTACGTTGCTGTCTGCTCGGTTAATCGGCGCTGGGTTAAAAGAGTGAACAACGGGAAGAGGTTTACCCTGCTTGATATAACCATAGCCCGTCTCCGGCGCGTCAGGTTTAACTCCAAATGTGACCAGTTTGCCTTGTTTTGCGTAGTTAACGCCAAAGCGAACTGCTTGTTGAAACGCCGATGTTTTGGCGATGTGATGATCAGCAGCCAGCACCAGTAAGACTGGGTCATGATTTTTTTCTGAGCTATCGGAGGGTTGACTTAAGGCATGTAAGGCGGCGAGAGCAATCGCTGGTGCGGTATTTCTACCGACGGGTTCTAATAGAATACCACTGTGTTGAAGTTTAGCCGATCGCAGTTGTTCGGCGGTGATAAAGCGATGCTCTTCATTACAGATAATGAAAGGGTCAAGATAGCGGTGATCAACAACGCAGTCTTCTAGACCGTGCAAGCGTTGCAGCGTTTGCTGCAACATTGAATGCTTACCAGCAATACTTAGAAACTGTTTGGGGTAAAGCTCTCGAGACAATGGCCAGAGGCGGCTACCAGAGCCGCCAGCCAAGATGACAGGTAAAATCATAAGGTGGTAATGAGTTATATAGGGCTACTGTTTGTATGTTACCACGCTTATCGACTATCAATGAGCTTCAGGGTGCGAATTCACCATATCATCAGAGAGGTGAGTCTCTTGAGGGGCGATCTTGAGTGTTTGAGTTGGGAACGCAATATCGGCGTCGTGTTTATGAATAATAGCCAGAACTTGTAACAACACATCCTGTTTAACTTTGTGGTATCTCACCCAATTGACTGTTTTTGTGAAAGTGTAGATAAAAAAGTTCAGGGTGGATGGCCCAAATTTATCAAAGTTAACCATCAGCGTTTGTTTGGCATCGATGTCTGGATGGTTTTCAAGCATGGTTTTTACTTCATCAACGATGAGCGCCAATTTGTCTGCATCTTGATAACGAAGTCCGAATGTTTCATTGATTCTTCGGTTCAACATTCTTGATGGATTCTCTACCACAATATTGCTGAAAATTGAGTTTGGAACATAAAGAGGGCGCTTATCAAAGGTTCTGATGATCGTCATGCGCCAGCCGATGCGTTCTACGGTACCTTCAATTTGACGATCGGGTGAGCGTATCCAATCTCCGACTTTAAACGGTCGGTCGAAGTAAATCATCATGCCGCCGAAGAAGTTAGACAATAGGTCTTTGGCTGCCAAACCAACAATGAGGCCCCCCACGCCACCAAAGGTGAGCAAACCCGATAGGCTGAGTCCAAATGCCTGCATAATGGTTAGGCCGCCCATCACCATGAAAAACAGTCGGGCGACTTTCGCGATAGCGTGTACCGTGGTTTCGTCTCTGGTCTTCTGTTCTAAGATGTAGGTTTCAGCGTTACTGATCATTCTCAGCGTGAACCAAACAAACGTACAGATGATCAGTATGTTTTTAAGTGTTCTTAACCAGTTGATTTCATTGCCAAACTGGTCTTGAAGAATCAAGCCTATAGAGACAGTGGCAGGCCAGCACCAGAGCAATGTACTGACGGGAGCTTTAAGGGCATTTAATATTAAGTCATCCCAATAGAAGGTTGTTTTTTCTACTAAAGTCGCTAAACGGTTGTGGATTATACGCCACGCCACCCAAGCCAAAAAACTCGCCAAGGTAATAAACAGTACGCTAGTACTCCAGCTACTGTGGCTTTGGTGAATATAGGTTTGAATTTGGGTTATCAATTCATTCATTGTGTGCTGCCGCAGAAATTATTAGTGGGAATTAACAGAAATTGCAGTCGTTCTCTGCCTAGATAAATCAAGCTATTATGACATTATTGTAGGCCTATTATTGCACATTCGACTTTTTTTGAGGTGGAAACTAATGTAGTTTTAGTTATTCGACGTAATTCAATTTTCTAAACGAGGGCTTTAAATGAGCGGCAAGCAGTACGCAGTTATCGGATTGGGGCGTTTTGGTCTCTCTGTCTGTAAAGAGTTACAAAGTTCAGGTGCACAAGTTTTGGCCGTCGATGTGGATGAAGCACGAGTGAAAGAGGTTGCGCCTTTTGTTTCACAGGCGATTGTCGCTAACTGCACGAGTGAAGAGACAGTCAAAGAGTTAAAGTTAGACGATTACGATATGGTGCTGGTGTCAATTGGGTCTGATATTAACGCTAGTATTTTGACCACTTTGGTAGTGAAAGAGTCAGGCGTAAAAGTTCTTTGGGTTAAGGCAAACGATAAGTTCCACGGCAAGATCCTTTCTAAGATTGGTGCTGATCGCGTCATTATGCCAGAGCGTGACATGGGGATCAGAATTGCTCGTAAGATGCTCGATAAGCGTGTACTTGAATTTATCGATCTTGGTAGTGATTTAGCGATGACTGAAATTGTTATCGGCCATAAGCTGCTTGGGAAACGTCTCTGTGATTTAAATCTTTGTAAAGAAACGGATGTACAAGTCTTGGGTTTTAAGCGTGGCCCTAATTTGGCCAGTGCGCCATCGTTGGATGTCAGCTTGGAAACTGGAGATGTCATTATTATTGCGGGACCTAAGGCGCTCTTGGCTCATAAACTCAAAAACTTATCGTAAGGTGAGTCTATGAATTCGCTAAATCGAAGAGGATTGTTTTACTCTTTAAGTCAAGATCAAAAGCATAAAAAAGGGTCTGAGCCTAAGGTTATTCTAACGAGTTTTCTTGCGGTGCTGATCCCTTCTGCAATCTTACTTACGCTGCCTGTTTTTTCTGTCACAGGATTAAGTTTTACGGATGCACTGTTTACCGCCACTTCAGCGATTAGTGTGACGGGATTGGGGGTTGTTGATACGGGGCAGCATTTTACTTTGAGCGGTAAAATTCTGTTGATGTTTTTGATGCAAGTTGGCGGGCTTGGACAAATGACATTGTCTGCGGTTTTGCTTTATATGTTTGGTGTTCGGTTAAGTTTAAAACAACAAGCATTGGCCAAAGAAGCGCTGGGGCAAGATAGCAAAATTAACCTTCGTAAGCTTGTGAAGAAGATTATCATCTTTGCATTGCTGGCGGAGTGTGTTGGTTTTGTGTTGCTCTGCTTTCGTTGGGTTCCAGAGATGGGATGGGCGACGGGGAGCTTTTATGCTCTTTTTCATGCAATATCTGCGTTCAATAATGCCGGCTTTTCTCTGTTTTCAGACAGTATGATGAGCTTTGTTGATGATCCTTTGGTGATCTTCACTTTAGCGGGCTTGTTTATATTTGGTGGCTTAGGCTTTACGGTGGTTGGTGATTTGTCGAGTAACTGGCGCAAGGGTTTTCAGTTTTTACACTTGCACACCAAGATCATGCTGACAGCAACGCCGATTTTATTGTTGGTGGGCACGGTCGTGTTTTGGTTACTGGAGAGAAATAATTCAGCGACCATGGGCGAGTTATCGACACAAGGGCAGTGGTTGGCGGCTTTTTTCCAGTCGGCGAGTGCTCGTACGGCGGGCTTTAACAGTGTGGATCTGTCTCAATACACACAACCTGCTTTGCTGGTGATGATAGTTCTGATGCTGATTGGTGCGGGCTCTACCTCAACGGGGGGCGGGATTAAGGTATCGACTTTTGCGGTTGCGTTTGTTGCGACGTGGACGTTTCTGCGTCAGAAAAAACATGTTGTGATGTTTAAGCGAACGGTTACTTGGCAAGCGGTAACGAAATCATTGGCGATTATCGTGGTGAGTGGCGCGTTATTAACCACCGCAATGTTTTTGTTAATGCTTACTGAAAAAGCAGCATTTGATCGAGTGATGTTTGAAGTCATTTCTGCGTTTGCTACGGTTGGACTCTCCGCAGGTTTAACCGCTCAACTTTCTGAACCCGGAAAATACATCATGATTGTGGTGATGGTGATCGGACGGATTGGTCCTTTGACTTTAGCGTATATGCTAGCTCGACCAGAACCTTCGTTGTTGAAGTACCCAGAAGATACTGTGTTGACCGGTTAGGTCAATAAACTCGACTCGTCATGAGTCGCGCTATCACAAGTACAAAGCCAGCAATATGCTGGCTTTTGTGTCTAAGATAGCATGGTTATTTTGGGTACTTAGCCCTCGAACATTGGTCTATATTCCTCATAACCCTCTTCTGCTAATTTATCGGCTGGGATGAAGCGCATTGCTGCTGAGTTCATGCAGTATCGTAAGCCGGTAGGTTTCGGGCCATCTTTAAATACATGTCCGAGGTGAGAATCACCATAGCGGCTACGAACTTCGGTTCTTGGGTAAAGCAGTTTGTAGTCGGTTTTAGTTACCACGTAACTTTAGCTGATCGGTTGAGTAAAGCTCGGCCAGCCTGTACCCGATTTGTATTTGTCTTTTGAAGAGAACAGAGGTTCACCGGTGACAATATCAACATAAATCCCTTCTTGCTTATTGTCCCAGTACTTGTTGTTAAAAGGGCGTTCAGTTGCCTCATTTTGTGTGACATCGTATTGCAGTGCGGTTAACTTCGCTTTGATCTCAGCATCAGAGGGTTTACGGTATGTTTTCACATTGGCTGTGGCATTTTTGCTATCAATGATCTGACGAATAGTTTGTGGATTCTTATTTCTATTCTCACCGAAGACTTTATCGAGGTATTGATCACGGCCAGAAGCATAGCGGTAGTAGTTGTAACGCACTTTGTTCTTTTTGTAATAGTCTTGATGGTAATCCTCAGCTAGCCAGAATTTTTTAAATTGAATAAGTTCTGTTTTTAGTGGTTTGTCGAAGATCTGAGCTTTGTCGATCTCCATCATGAAGTTCTGAGCGATCTCTTTTTGTGCTTGGTTATGATAGAAAATCGCCGGTCGATATTGTGGACCTCTATCAACAAACGAACCTTTGTCATCGGTTGGGTCTATGTGTCTGAAAAATTGGTCAAGCACTTGTTCATAGCTAACCTTCTTGGGGTTAAAAATGACATTAACCACTTCAATGTGCCCAGACTTACCCGATGAAACTTGTCGATAGGTTGGATTTTCTAATTCGCCTCCTGAATAACCAGAAATCACGTCAATCACGCCCGGTAGTTTCTCCAGATCAGACTCTGTACACCAAAAGCAACCGCCAGCCAGTGTTGCAATTTCACTGTTGCCTGCATTTGCTATTTTATCTGCTGTATTGGCCGTACCAGTTTGGCTAACAAACAGAGATATCAATGGTAGTACAACCACGAGTGACACCAATATTTTAGATAATCTCTTCATAGATACCTCATTTTGACGTTCTTTCGATTTGTTTTTGAATGTACGAATAGAGACAGGCTTTCGATGAGAAAAATTACAGGATTTTAGAAAAAAACATGCCACAGAGAAAATCTTGCTCATCACTGCTGCCAGTAGTAGGCTGTACGCATTGGTATAAACACTCGGTCAGAAGACCTTAGATAATGATGATGTTTCGTACATCTGAGGAACAACATGCAAGCAGAAGTTAAATGGGTCGAAGGCTTTAAATTCCTAGGTCAATCTCAATCAGGTCACTCTGTTGTGATGGACGGCAGCGGTGGTGCTACTGCGCCAAGCCCTATGGAAATGGTATTAATGGCGGCTGGTGGTTGTAGCTCTGTTGATGTGGTTGATGGTTTGAAGTCGGCAGGTCAAAACATCACTGGCTGTAACGCAAAACTAGAGACGACACGTCGTGAAACGGCACCAAAAATCTTTACGGTGATTAATATTCACTTTGAAGTGTCGGGTGACAATCTGGATCCAGAGCTTGTGGCTAAGGTATGTGCGGATTCATTAGAAAAGTACTGTTCAGTATGCCTAATGCTCGGTGCTGGCGTAGAGATGACCCACAGTTGGGAAATCGTCTAGCATCCCCATCCTATCTGGTTAACTCGAATGACAACATGATTGGATAGGGATTTTACAGCAACATAGGCGGCGTTTTTGGGTGCGTTTGAAATCACCCAGTCGCCAATATTTGTTTAAGGGCGATCACCTTTCAGTAAACGCTTTTCGATATCGGCAATCACGCCGGGTAGGTCTGCAATGGTATCGATGAGGTAGTGTGGGTTGGACTTATTTAGCTTAACGCTTGCTTTTTCACGCGCCAAGGCAAGTGTTGTCTCGTCTGCATCTAAATATTCTTGATACGTTAAGCCTGCTTCATTGCCCGAAAGAACTAGGCCGACCGTCCACATGCCTGCATTGTGACCTTCATCGATCCCCGGTGCTGCGTCGTCTACTTTTACACACGCAGCAACGCTAGTGACACCTAGGTCGATGACATTTTTCAGTGCCATAAATGGCGCAGGGCGACCACCTTGAGGTAAGTCATCGGTCGCTACCACGTTATCTGGTCGGTAACCGTAATCTGCAGCAGCAGGAATTAAAACATCCATCACTTCACGTGGGTAACCTGAACAAGACCCGATCTTCACGTTCTTCTCTTTTAGGTTATTGACCACTTCTATTGCATTCAAAATAGGCGTGGCGTGATCGGCTACTTTGGCTTTTTGCAGAGGCATGAATGCCGCGTAGATCGCATCAACGTCTTCACTGGTCATGGAGCGTCCGAACTGAGCCTTCCAACGAGTGTCAACGGCTGGAATTCGACCCACTGCTTGGATGTGGTCCCATTTGCCGATCCCCATAGGTTCACGCGCTTCTGCTAAGTCGATATCAAAGTCGAAACCTTGTCTGAATGCTTCAACGAAAATACTGGTTGGCGCAAATGATCCAAAATCAACGATAGTGCCAGCCCAGTCAAAGATAACCGCTTGGATAGGTGATGTGGTGTTCATAGTCGTGTCCTATTTCTGTTCTCTCCCAGCTCAAGTTGTTCTGGGAGATGAATGATGGTTTTAAGTTATTGGTTAGATGATGGTTTAAAGGTATTCAAAGTCTTTGCAGACTTTTGCTATCGCTTTTTCGAATACAGACAGAGCGACTTCCAGTTCGCTGCGGCTGATGATCAATGGTGGGCTCAACTGAATCACATTACCTTGTGACACCTTAAAGCTCAGGCCATCGTTTAGACACTGATAAAGCACCGCTTCTGCTTCATCGAAAGCTCGGGTTTTGGTGATGTGGTCAGTGACCAATTCCACCCCCCAGAGCAGGCCGATGCCGCGAACGTCACCAATGACTGGGTACTTCTCTTTCATTTGAAGCAGCTGTTCACGCACGAATGCGCTGTCCGCTTGAACTTTTTCAAGTAGGTTTTCTTGCTCAATCACTTCCATGGTGGCGAGTGCTGCCGCGCAACCCATTGGGCTTTTTTCATGGGTGTAGTGACCAAGCGATACTTGCGCTGCCGTGTTGTATTTGTTTTTAGTGATCATGGCTGCGATTGGTACTAAGCCGCCGCCAAAACCTTTACCGATACAAAGAATGTCAGGTTCGATATCAAAAGCTTGGTGAGTGAACCATTCGCCACTGCGACCCATACCGTTTGGAATGTCGTCGATGATCAACATGACGTTATGCTTATCGCAGATCTCACGGATGCGTTTCCAGTAAGCCTTACTTGGCACTTGCACGTCTGTGTTACGCACTGCTTCGGCAATGAAAGCGCCAATGCCACCTTCTTTTTCAATCACATATTCTAAGTAATCGGCATAGTGCACATCACATACAGCCTCACTTTCACCGCCTGCGCTTTGCCCGCGAAGCGGAAAAGCACCACGATAGGAAACCGCTGGTGGAATGCGTTCTACGCCAGCCATTAATGGCCCCATGCCTTCGCGGAAACACGCTTCGCCACCCACTGAAATTGCATCGAGTGACGCGCCATGGAATGAGTCCCACAATGACACTACTTTGAAATTGTTGGTGACATGTCGAGCCAGTTTGAGCGCCATGCCGATCACTGATGTGCCACCGGGAGCAAACAACACGCGATTCAAATCACCACCGCAGATCTGTATGAGTTTTTCAGCGCATTGAATGGCAGTTTCATTGGTGAAGCGACGTGGTGAAAACGGCAACGACGCCATTTGCTGAGTCACTTTATTGATGATGTGGGGATGACCGTAGCCAAGCTGATGAACATTGTTACCGTGAAAGTCCATGTACTTTTTGCCCGTCGCATCTTGAATGTAGATGCCTTCAGCAGCTTCAAGTGTATCAAGACAAGGCGTTGACATGGCTTGATGAAGAAACACGTCAGCATCACGCTTTAACATCGCTTGAGTTGCATCATCGTTTAGCGATTGGTTCCATTTTTCGCGTGCTGGCGTGGTGTTTACATCGCCTTCACTTCGAAAGTGTGTGGCCTTTAGAATCGGCTCTTGATTGGTCGTCGTCATTATTTGATCTCCCAATACATAGCGTTTTTCACTGCGCCAATGAGCGCGTCAATGTCTGACGGATACACTTCACCGATGTTACCGATTCGGAAGCAGTCTGCGTTTGAAACCTTGCCCGGGTAAATCACAAAACCTTGTTCTTTCAAACGGTCATAGAATGCCTTGAATTGGTAATCGCTATGAGTTGGAGAGTAGAAAGAGGTAATGATAGGTGAATGAAAATCATCATTAAGCAGTGGCTCAAAGCCAAGAGAGCGCATACCAGCAACCAATGTGGTTTGGTTGGTTTGGTAGCGATTATGACGAGCTTCGATGCCGCCTTCTTGCTCCAATTCAAGTAGAGCTTGGTAGAAAGCACGCACGGTATGAGTCGGAGAGGTGAAACGCCATTTACCATGGTTGCTTTCCATGCAGTGCCATTGGTCAAACAGGTCAAGGCTTAATGAACGAGCTTGGCCTTTGCATTTTTCCAGTTCTGATTGCTTCGCAATAACAAAGCCGAATCCAGGTACACCTTGAATACATTTGTTTGCCGAGCTGATCATGTAATCGATACCTAAGTCAGCAATATCCATAGGGATGCCACCAAAACTCGACATCGCATCTAGAATGACGGTTTTGTTGTGCTGCTTTGCCAATTTGGCGATGTCTTCGATTGGATTCAACATACCCGTAGTGGTCTCACAATGCACAATCGCAACGTGAGTAATGTCTGAATCCATAGCCAATGCCGTCTCCATTTCGTTCAAGTCAGGCTGTGATGTTTCACCTGGAGAAACGACATGGCATGGAATGTTTAAGTATTCTGCGATTTGAGCAATACGAGCACCATATGCACCGTTGTCAACAACAAGAAGCTTGCCGCTTTTAGAGATAACGCTACCGATTGTTGCTTCAACTGAAGCGGTGCCGCTACCTTGCATTAGTACGCTCGTATAACCCGTTTGCTTAGTCGCCAAAGTCACCAGCTTGCTACGAATCACTTCAACAACGTCTTTGTTGTATTCATCATCCCAAGTACACCAATCTTTTAGCATCGCTTGGCGAACGGTTTCAGAAGTAGATAGAGGCCCCGGTGTCAGTAGTAGGTATTCGTTTCTCATGTTCAATTCTCGCGATTTGTATTTTGGACTATACCAATATTTACAGCCACTTTAACAACCTATTCAAACGGTCGTAAATAGCCCAAACGTTATTTTCACAAAAGCTTCATATTCAAATGGGTCACTCATGTTGAGAAAGTTGTCGATCTTTAAATTGCCATTTTTTGTTCATTTAGCCGTCATAAACCTTGATTAGTTTAATACTTGCAATCTGGTACATACCACTGGCATGTAAGCACCCCAGATGAACTTATGGATATAGCTGCCTCTGATGAGGCTTCTAACTTAAAAAATGCTCAACCTCGGTAACTTTTAATTTTGGCGACTTCTCACTTTGGAGTTGAGCCTGACTGGAGAAAATGATGAAAAACCGTTTTATGAAAGGATCACTTGCAGCGTTAGTCACTCTACTCGCTGGTAATGCTTATGCAGCACAGGAAGTGACGGTTTACACGGCTTTCGAAACTGACATTTTAGCTAAATACAAAAATGCATTCGAAAGTGAAAACCCAGACATTGAGATTAAGTGGGTACGTGATTCAACTGGGATCATGACGGCAAAATTACTGGCTGAAAAAAATAACCCTCGTGCAGAGGTAGTATGGGGGCTTGCGGGCTCTTCCATGGCTTTGCTTAAAGAAGAGGGTATTCTGAAGCCTTACACACCTCAAGGAGTAGAAGTGTTACGCACTAACCTGAATGACCCACAGTCTATTCAGGCTTGGTATGGTAATGATGCATTCTTCAATGCAATTTGCTTTAACAAAATCGTTGCTAAGCAACTGAACCTACCTGCTCCGAAATCTTGGGACGACTTAACGAAACCTGTCTATAAGGGCCACATTGCGATGCCAAACCCAGCTTCTTCGGGGACTGGTTATATGCAGGTTTCAGCTTGGCTACAGAACATGGGCGAAGAGCAAGGCTGGAACTACATGCAGAAACTTGATCAAAATATTGCTCATTACACACACTCGGGTTCGAAGCCTTGTGTTGAAGCGGGCATGGGGGAAGTGGCCATCGGTATTTCTATGGCGAGCCGTGGTGCTAAATTAAAGACTCAAGGCGCTCCACTGTCAGTGATCACACCTAAAGGCATCGGCTGGGAGTCTGAGGCGGTAGGTCTTGTTAAGCCTTCTGATGCAGCGCAACGCGTTGTTGACTGGTCTATTTCTAAAGCGGCAAATGAGCTTTACATCGAAATGTACCCAGTTGTTGGTCACCAAGATGTGACAGGCAAAGCAAAGAACTTCCCTGATGTAGAAAAGAACATGGCAAAAATGGACTTCGCTCGTATGGGCAGCGAACGTGCCGACGTTCTTAAAACATGGTCTGAGAAGTTTGATGCTAAATCAGAGCCAAAATCTTAATCTGACGACCTATTTAGTTCATTAGAAGTTAGAAATCAGTAAAGGAAGGCTTCGGTCTTCCTTTTTTAGTTTTACGCCTTTAGGTTTTAAGTAAGGTATAACAAATGACAAAGCACTACTCATATTGGTTCAAGCAAGCGTTGGAACAAGAGTTTGGCAACATCAATGCGGGGCTAGATTCGGCTAAGCCGATCCAAAAAGACGTCAACTGTGATATCGCCATTGTTGGTGGTGGCTATACGGGTTTATGGACGGCGATTTTAATCAAACAACAGCAACCCGAAAAGCATGTTGTCGTGATTGAAAAAGGCCTATGTGGTAGCGGTGCTTCTGGTGCGAACGGCGGTTGCATGCTGACGTGGTCAACTAAGTATCCGACGCTGAAAAAGCTCTATGGAAAAGAACAAGCGAAATGGTTGGTTAAGGAATCGGAAAAGGTTATATACGAGATCGAAGCCTTCTGTAACGAACACAACATTGACGCGCATCTATATCGCAGCGGAACTTACTACACGGCGACCAATGAAGCTCAAAAGGGTGGAATGGAGCCTGTTGTTAATGAGCTGGTTAAGCAGGGTATCAATAGCTGGAAGAAGTGCGACAATTCTTTGGCTGACAAAGCGGGATCTGATCGCCACATTGAAGGTTACTATTCAGAAGCTGCGGGTAGTGTGCAGCCAGCGTTATTGGCTAGAGGTTTGCGCCGAGTCGCGCTCGAACTGGGTGTCGAAATTCACGAAAACACAGAAATGACATCACTCGACTATGGCTCTCCCGCTCGAATTCAAACCAAAGGCGGTTCCGTATTTGCAGATAAAGTGATTTTGGCACTCAATGCGTGGATGCTCGATCACTTCAAAGAGTTCAAACGCAGCATTGTGGTTGTCTCTTCAGATATGGTGGTGACCAAGCCTATTCCTGAAAAGCTCAAGCAATTTGGCCCAGAGAAAGGGGCGGCGGTGGTGGATTCGCGTATCTTTGTCCACTACTACCGAGATACCCAGGACGGACGACTCATGTTGGGCAAAGGTGGCAATAAATTCTCGTTTGCCAATCAAGTTGAAAGCATGTTTAACCAAACGACTAACTACCTGCCGATTCTCAATCAATCGTTCCAAAAGCTGTTCCCTAAATTGGAACAAAGTGAATTCGATTACAACTGGTCTGGCGGCTCAGATCGTTCGGTCACCGGATTGCCATTTTTCGGTAATCTAAAAGGCCAAAGCAACATCTATTATGGGCTTGGTTATTCAGGCAATGGCGTTGCACAAACTCGTATGGGCGGAAAAATTTTGTCAGCAATGGTACTCGATATCGACAATGCTTGGACACGAAGCGGTTTAACTAAAGGCCCTTTAGGACACTTCCCGCCCGAGCCATTTCGTTGGGTAGGTGCGATGATGGTGCGTGATGCGGTACGAAGAAAAGAGAACGCGGAAGATTCGGGTAACACGCCATTGTGGCTAGATAAACAGTTATCCAAACTCGCAGGTGCGGCGGGCAAAGCCGACAAGATTGAATCATAGATTAATCCTGCGTTTAAATTAGAAGTTTACATTAAGGCTCTCAGTGATTTATGGGCAAGTCACTGAGGGCTTTCAACGTTGAACGAACTGTTAATGCTGAACAAATAGCAATCTTTAATGCTTATTATATCTGCAATATAACTGTCATTGAGCTTCYATAAATTTGTCACTCAACTGCAATATTCTCAGTTTAAATTTGGTATATACCATATGGAGAGTTCTGTAGTATGAGCAACCAAACTTATTTGAATATTGAAAACGTTGTAAAGCAATTTGGCCAATTTACAGCGTTAAAAGAGATCTCCCTATCGATAGATACAGGCGAGTTCGTCTGCTTCCTTGGCCCATCTGGCTGTGGAAAAACCACCTTATTACGTGCGATTGCAGGTCTAGATTTACCCACTTCAGGTTCTATTGAGCAGAACGGTAAGGATACGACCTTCTTGCCACCAGAAAAGCGCGACTTTGGCATCGTGTTCCAGTCTTACGCTTTGTTTCCAAATCTCACGGTGGAAGAAAACATTGCGATTGGTCTGAAAAACCAAGGCATGTCGACCAAAGAAGCCCTTGAGACGGTTGAGTCTTGGTTAGAGACCATCGGCTTACCAACGTCTGGTCAGAAGTTTCCAAATCAACTATCTGGTGGACAGCAGCAGCGTGTTGCTCTGGCTCGCGCATTGGCGTTGTCTCCAGGCTTGTTGCTACTCGATGAACCGCTGTCTGCGTTGGATGCAAAGGTAAGAACACACCTACGTGATGAGATCTGCCAACTGCAACGTAAGCTAGGTATCACCACTATTATGGTGACGCACGACCAAGATGAAGCGTTAACGATGGCAGACCGTATTGTGGTGATGAATCACGGTGTTATCGAGCAGGTAGGGGCACCTCAAGATATTTATCAAAAACCGGTTAGTCGTTTTGTCGCTGAGTTTGTTGGTAGTATGAACTTTATTCAAGCTTCTGTTGTGGCGCAAGGTAAGATGCGTATTGCTGAGTCAATGTTACCGCTGCCTGCTTTGGATAATTTAACCCCAAAGCATGGCGATCGTTTTGATATCGCGGTTCGTCCAGAACAAATTCAGTTTGTTGATCGTTTTAACGAATCGTTACCGGTGAGAATCGTATCGAGTGAGTTCCTTGGTGCGTTTTATCGCATTGAGTGTCAATTGCAACACGACTCAACGGCCAAAGAGATCCTAGTGGATGTGTCCGTCAAAGAGTTTAATCGATTGAAGTTACGTCGTAGTGACATTCGTTATGTAGCGTTTGATGAAGAAGGCCTTAGAGCTTACCCATCGAAAAGCCTGCAAGTGATGAAAGACGAGGCGGCGTAAACAATCATGGAATCGACTCAAATGATGCAATCTAAGCGGCTAATTCAACGACGAGTACAACCTTTTCTGGCTCGGTTAAGTAAAGACAACGTCATTCTATTTGGGCTGTTGGCCTTTTTGTCTGTGGTCATGACGTTGTTTATTCTGATGCCACTGTGGGCCATGTTGAAAAAGAGTGTTCAGAACGCAGATGGCGAATTTGTTGGTTTACAGAATTTCGCAACGTATTTTGCGTCTCAAAGCTTATGGCAGTCGGTAGGTAATACGTTCACGATCGGGTTGCTAGTGACGGTTATCGTGGGGGTATTAGCGTTTGGTTATGCTTATGCCTTGACTCGTTCGTGCATGCCTTTCAAGGGGCTATTTCAAGTCTTAGGTTCAGCGCCGATTTTAGCGCCGTCTTTGCTTCCTGCTATCAGTCTTATCTTCTTATTTGGTAACCAAGGTATCGCCAAAGAAGTCTTGGGTGGCAACTCGGTTTATGGCTTGATTGGTATCTCTCTTGGCTTGATATTCTGGACGTTTCCACACGCCTTGATGATTCTGACCACCTCATTAAGAACCTCTGACGCTCGTCTGTATGAGGCAGCACGTGCACTCAATACTTCATCACTCAAAACCTTTTTCATGGTGACGTTACCTGCGGCAAAATACGGTTTGATCAGCACCTTGATCGTTGTGTTTACGCTGGTGGTTTGTGACTTTGGTGTGCCAAAGGTGATCGGTGGTAGCTACAACGTTCTGTCTACCGATATCTTTAAACAGGTAGTAGGGCAACAGAACTTCTCTATGGGGGCGGTAACCAGTATCTTGCTGCTATTGCCTGCGTTGCTTGCGTTTACCGTTGACCGCTGGGTTCAAAAGAAGCAGAAGAGCTTGTTTGATACTCGTTCTGTCGCGTACCAACCGGAACCTAGCACACTACGTGATGGTTTATGTTTCCTTTATTGCACCATCATCTCTGCTGCCGTGGTTATCGTGCTGGGCATGGCGATATACGGTTCGATGGTTACCTTCTGGCCTTGGAATAAAGCGCTAACGCTAAACAACTATAACTTCGCAGAGATGAGTACTTATGGTTGGGCGCCATTCTTCAACTCGTTAACGCTTGGTGCTTGGACTGCGATAATTGGTACTGTTCTGATTTTCCTAGGGGCATACTGCATTGAGAAAGGCCGTGCCTTCGGTCCTGTTCGTCAAGCGATGCAAATGCTCAGCGTGGTGCCGATGGCCGTTCCGGGTATGGTGCTGGGCTTGGGGTATATCTTTTACTTCAATGATTTGAGTAATCCACTCAACTTCTTGTATGGCACGATGGCGTTCTTGGTGATTAATACCGTGGTTCACTACTACACGGTAGGGCACATGACTGCGTTAACGGCATTGAAACAGCTGCCTTCTGAAATTGAAGCAACAGCGGCTTCGGTAAACTTACCGCAATACAAGTTGTTCTTTAAGGTGACGGTACCCGTTTGTCTGCCAGCGATTTTAGATATTGCGACATACCTGTTTATTAATGCACTTACCACGACATCTGCGGTAGTATTCTTGTATTCTACCAATACGATTCCAGCGTCAGTATCAGTACTGAATATGGACGACGCGGGGCAAACGGGGGCAGCGGCAGCGATGGCGGTGATGATCATGATATCGGCGGCGAGTGCGAAGTTGATTCATATGCTAATCAACAAGTTATTCGATAAACGCACCCAAGCTTGGCGTAGGCGCTAGCCAACCATTTATATTGCAGTTGGCCAAGGAGTGGCCGACGACAAGAATAAGAATAAGAATGAAAGGAAATGAAGTGCAGTACGTAAAAATTAAAGATGTCATCGTAGAGCAGATCGAGTCGGGGATGTTAACACCACGACAGAAGCTGCCTGCGGAACGTAAGCTGGCTGAATCGTTTGATACGACTCGAGTTACTTTACGTGAAGCCTTATCTTCACTTGAAGCGGAAGGGCGCATTTATCGAGAAGACCGACGTGGTTGGTTTATCTCGCCTGCGCCACTGCGCTACGATCCAACACAAACATTGAACTTCACCAACATGGCTTTATCGCAGAATCGTAAGCCGAAAACAGAGTTGGTGGCGGCGAAAGGCATGTTAGCAACCAAGGAAGCAACTAGGCTTCTTGAGCTGCAACCTTTTTCGGATGTTTATCGAGTTGACAGAGTTCGTTATCTTGAAGACAGGCCCGTTGTGTATGTGACCAACTACATTCGACCTGAGTTGTTCCCTAACTTGCTTGATTATGACTTGTCTCAATCGTTGACGGACATCTACCGTGAGCACTTTGGTGTGGTGTATAAGAAGATCCGTTACCGAGTGAGCACAACGTCTTTGCTTGGCGAAACAGCACAAGCTCTGCGTGCGACTTCTGGCTCTCCTGCAATGGTCGTAGAGCGTGTGAACTACAACCAAAACGGCGATCTGATTGATTGTGATATTGAGTATTGGCGTCATGACGCGATCAGTATTGAGTCAATCGCGCAGCTAGAGCGCTAGTCATACGTTAGAACGCTTACATACCTGTAACTTTGTGGGCTTACCCAATTGAATCGATCAAAGGTCTCTTATCTGGAGGCCTTTTTTATCACCCGTTTTCAGCGACGGCTTTTAAAAGTCAGTTAATCAGTTAGGAATGAAATGGAATTTTCTGCCATCGTTATCGTGATAATTTCGGCTCTGCTTCATGCGGGGTGGAATGTTCTGGGTAAATCTCATCAAGGATCGGGATCGTCTTTTTTCCTTGCTTCTGGCTTTGCCGCTGCCGCGATGTTGACTCCCTATTTGATTTGGTACGTCTACAGTGTCGGCTTTGCAAACATCACAGTTCCATTCTGGCAGCTACTTCTTTTAAGTGGAATCTGCCAAATCATCTATTTAATCGGCTTAGGTATGGCTTACAAGCAGGCCGATATTGGTGTGATTTACCCAATGGCCCGAGCATTGCCCGTGTTGATGGTTGGCTTAGGCACGGTATTGATAGGCTATGATCTGTCGTTCAATCAATGGTTTGGTTTTGCACTGATCACATTGGGTTGTCTGTTTGTCCCGCTTAAGCAGTTTTCTGAATTAAGGCTCAAGGCCTACCTGAATCTTGGCGTATTGTGGGCATTAGTCGCCGCCATTGGTACTACGGGCTACTCCATTATTGATAAAGAGGCGCTTCTATTATTAGAGCCTTTAAGCACGCCTAGCATTACCAATAAACACACCGCGATTTTCTATTTGGGTATTCAGTTTTGGGCAATTGTGCTTCCACTGAGCCTGTGGTTGCTCGTGTCGAATCAAAGAATAGAATTTCATAACGCTTGGTTACTACGCAAAAGAGCAACACTTGCCGGCATCATGATGGCTTTGACCTATGGCTTAGTGCTGTTTGCGATGACCATGACAGAGAATGTCAGCTTGGTTGTTGCACTTCGGCAAGTGAGTATCATTTTTGGTGTCGTGATGGGGATCTGCTTGTTAAAGGAAAAGTGGCACGCGACTCGCGGTGTCGGTGTCGTTCTGATTATCGCTGGTTTGGTTACTTCTCTGTTCTAAAATCGCTTCTTGACTCATGGTGTCGGCGTTATGCAGAAGTACGTTAAAGGACTTTGCTATTGGATAAAAAAAGCCCTTTAGTAAACGAAAGGGCTTGATCGATTAGAGCGGTTTAACGCGGGTAAAATTAGCTGTTTACTTGTTCTAGTTCAATGGTTTCTTCTGCGACTTTCGCAGCTTCTAGCATCTTACGAATGATGAACGATGCTACCATTGCGATGCCCACCATCACGACCGCTAAAACGGTTAGCATTTGAAAGTAATCGCCGTAAACGGTTTGTACGATCTCTTGTGTGATCTCTTGACCTTTTTCCAGTGCAATGGATGTTGAGAACACCGCACCAACAATACCTGATAGTGCTATCGCAACAGAGAACAAACTTACTGAGAAGTTCTCGATATGCTTAGGGGCCACAGACAGAATGAACGCCACCACCATAGAGCCAACAATAACTTCACCAAATGCTAGGAAGAAATGGATTGCCAGGAATACTTCAGGGCGGATTAGAACATCTTCACCAACGGTCGTCACAGCCATGGTCAGGATACCGAAAGCGATAGCCGTTAGAATGAACGAGAACCCCACTTTAGTTGCAGTCGAGAAGTGAATATTTTTCTTTTATAGGTTTGAGAAAATAGCGGTAATGATAGGGCCTGCAACCATGCACCACAGCGGGTTCATTGCCATTGAGGCTTCTGGAGCAACAGGGATGAAGCCAAGTAGGTCACCACGCATAGTGTTGATTGCTACCATGGTCATCGATGTCATCATTTGACCGTAGTACACAAAGAAACAGGTGGTTAGGAATGTGATGATTAATATTGTGCCCATTTTCAGCATGTCTGATTTCTTTGATTTAATCATCAAAGAGATAAAGTAGACAATAGCTGCACCACCAATGGCATAGACGATGTTTTGGCCGATATCCATGTTAGAAAACATGAAGAATACCAAGCCAATCATTGCTGCCGAAATAACAAGGAACGCCGCCCAGTTTTTTGTGCTTACTGGTTGTTGATCAATTTCAGCACTGGCGTTGACAAGGCCTTTACGAGCAATAATCATCATCAGAAATGCCGAGCCAGCTAAAACCGCTGAAAGCAGGAAGCCACCCTGAAAACCAACAACAAGCACCAGCATAGGGAATAAGTATTGACCTAAAAGTGCACCTATGTTGTTGACAGAGTAGTTGATAGGGTAGCAGTTTTCGAAATCTTCTTGAGTTTTGAACGTGCGCTTATAAAGACTTGGGTAAGAAGGGGACATCAAACCACGTGCATAGCTTGCTAGAGCGATTCCGCACAATGCCATTGGTATATTGGTTGCTGCTGCACCGAGTACCAGTAACACATAACCACTTGCGAACCCTAGAAAGGCAATAGTTAAAGAGCGGTATGCGCCTAAGAATTTGTCGGCGATGAAGCCACCAGCGATAGCAAATAGCGGCCCGATGGCAGAGAAAGCACCAACAACCATCATGGTATCGGCTTCATTATAGTTGAGGTCTTCAAGGAAGAAACGAGTCAAGATTACCATGACGCCATAGAACGAAAGTCCAAACATCATCTGGCAGAACATCATTGATTTGTTTAATCTATTCCACATTATTTTATTCTCATATGTATGTTAAATGTTAGTGTAATTACTCAATTATTCTATCATTGATAGCGAAACATAGAATGAAGCATGAGCCATGATCAGTACTTTATTCGCTATGATTTTTTCTTATCTGAAGATTCATATTTTTCATGCGTGAAATGTAGAATCTTAGATTCCATTATCGACATGTATTTGATTGTGATTCTATTGTTAGCGGGGTTCGGTGTAAGCTGTTGAATAACAATGGGAAAATATTTAAAGCCTGTGTTGTGAATGGCTTAGATTAGTTCTAATACCACTCGCTTCTGGCTTTAAACCAATAAAAAGCCAGCTTGGCAGCTGGCTTGGGTAGGGGAAACATTCAGTTTCAAACAAGGTGTCCAGAGTGAAGACTTCGTTTCGATTTTTTCATTGTATTGAGGTTACTCACAGGGTGGTGCCATGTGGATCACGGCTAAGCCACCTAAAGAGGTCTCACGGTACTTCTTATTCATGTCTTTACCTGTTTGGTACATGGTTGCGATAACTTTATCTAACGATATCAGGCATTTGCTGGTGCGTTTTAGCGCCATGCGTGATGCGTTGATCGCTTTCATTGCGCCCATGGCATTACGTTCAATGCAAGGTACCTGAACAAGCCCTCCGATAGGGTCGCATGTCATCCCGAGTGAATGCTCCATTGCGATTTCTGCTGCAATACAGATTTGCTCGTTGCTGCCACCGCGTAATGCCGTTAAGCCGGCCGCTGCCATTGATGAAGATACGCCGACTTCACCCTGACAGCCCACCTCTGCGCCTGAAATCGAAGCATTGGTTTTGTATAGGATACCGATGGCGCCTGATACGGCTAAAAAGTCTTTAAGCTGCTTGGTGTTCAGCTCTTTGATGAAGCGGTGATAGTACATGAGTACAGCAGGAATAACGCCAGCCGCACCGTTAGTTGGTGAGGTGACAACCTGACCACCAGCCGCATTCTCTTCACTGACCGCAAAGGCAAATAGGTTAATCCAGTCCATAATTTCCATGGGATCGTTTTCAATCGACGCATTGGCTTCAAGCTTTTTAAGAAGGGCCGGTGCTCGACGTGTCACTTCTAAACCACCATCGAGTATGCCTTCAGTATCAAAACCACGTTGCATGCATAATGACATCACTTTCCAGATTTGGTCTGCTTTTTGGTCAATCACATCCATACCTTGGAATGACACTTCATTGCGCAGGATTAAGCCACCAAGGCTAAGGCCATTTTGGTCAGCGAGCTCCAGCAGTTTATCGGCAGAAGAGAAAGGGAATTCAACTTGTGTTTTTGATTCCTGTTTCCCGTGTTGCAGTTCTTCAGTGGTGGCAATGAACCCACCACCGATGGAGTAATAGGTTTCCATTTCAAGAAGGCAGCCAGTGGCATCAAAGGCTGATATTGTCATGCCGTTTTCATGAAGCGGGAGGTTGCTTTTGTGAAAGAGTAAATCGCTTTCTATATTAAAATGAATGGCGTGACGACCACTAACCATCAAGGATTTGTCTTCAATTGCTTTACGCATGGCTACATTGGCGCTGGTTATTTTTATCGTGTCAGGGCGATTGCCAAGCAGGCCTAATAGGGTGGCGCGATCTGTGTGGTGACCAATCCCTGTTAATGACAGTGAACCGTATAAATCGATTTGAATTCGGGTTACTTGGTTAAGTATAGAGTCAATCTTTTGGGTGAAATTGAACCCAGCAATCATTGGCCCATTGGTATGGGAGCTCGAAGGCCCGACCCCGATTTTGTAAATGTCAAAAATAGACAGCATAGTAACTTCCTGTGAAGACGGTTCGATGAACGAACTCTGTGTAAAATTGGTATGGTGTTCGTTTCACTTTTTTCGAGTAAAGGGTTCTTGATTGATCTTCGCGCTCTTGACTGTGATTAACGTTAACAAGCGCAGAGCGATGAAACCCAAGATCGTGCTATTTTACGTGACAGCGGCACATTTATTCTTGCATGGCTTATGATGTTGCTCTCAACCGTGAACTTATTGCGAGCAACGTGTGAGATTTTCAAAATACTTTTGTTAATAAGTATTGTATACATAATTCACTTCATCTAATTATAAAAACGAGACTTGAACATTAAATGAGCATTCATCACCTCCTTATTGTGCTAGGTAAGCGGCTCAATGGAAATAAATTGACTGCTGAAGGGATCGGCCGAGTTGATGCTTTGGTTGAATATCTGACGGCGGAGTCCAATCAGCAAACGGCGGTTGCATTTTGTGGTGGAGTGACTAAAGGCCAAACGATTTCGGAAGCCGATGCTATGCAGCAATATTTTAGACAGCTTGAAAATCAGCGTGCACATCCGTTTTCACTAGGGGCGATTTTACTCGAGCAGCTTTCGACCAATACGCTAGAGAATATCCAGAATCTAGCGTCAGAGATGATTGGGAGTGGGTTGTTTGTTCGTGGACAAAGTGTCAAGGTGACCTTCATTTCGCATGACTACCATTTGCAACGTATATTCGAGATTCAATCGCTAATGGATGAGCAAGGTTTGCTCAAGGTTCTCGTCGAGAAGTGTTCGGTGCTTGGGGTGAATTTACAGATAAAGCGTCACTTAGATGCTCATGTTGCGGTGCCATACCCTTATCAAAGCACCCAAGGAGAACTGTTTTTGTTGGTGGACGCTCTGACGACCTATCGAGTGTATCTAGAAGGGGTCTCTACGGGGGCCTTTGAGCGAGATTTAGAGTCGGTAAGACAAAAACCGGAGCAATTGTCTTTAGACGCGTTGAACATCGCGAAGGAATTAGTAAGAGGTTCATCTAACTTTGTTCTCATGGACAGCTTACTTCCAGTATTGGATCGCTGCATCCAGCAAACCTCAGCCAGTGCCGATATAAAAAAAGTCAGGGAGTATCTAGCATTACTCGATACAAACCTGACTCTATTGAATCGTTATTTAGACCCGGAATCAGATCGCACACAGCGCTGGTGGCGCTAGACATTTATTCCGTTTCATTTTCCGCAACAATCCTTTGCAGTGAGGGGCTTTATAGTCATGACGACGGACGTTTTAACGTAAGTGACTAATTTTCAGTTTGTTGTTCGTGGTGGTTACGGTAGTACTCCCATTGTTCAATGCGTTCACCATCGTCGAATACACAGTAAGTTGTGCGTTGATTGTTTTCAGTAACCGTGTTCAACTCGCCATTTTGCTGAACGCAATAGATTGCCGCTGGATTAGAAACTGAAACTCGTTGGCCTTCGCTATATTCTGCATAGTTGTTCGCACAGCCGCCTAGTACAATGGCAAATACTGTTATTAAACCAATATTCTTCATGTTTATCTCCTACGTAATAACTTTACAAGTGAATGTGCTAACTTCTACAGAACCAGATTAGAAGCCCTATGAAACGAGTATATTTTAGATTTCAGAAAAGGTTAGTTCGATTTGGTCAAGATATTGAAATACCCTGCTATTTCCCTACGTTTAACGGTTTTTTGAGTGTTAGATCATGTTAACTTAGGTGAAATGTCGCTGGATTATCTTCGTTTGAGGGAGGATTGTGTGTGGGGTGTTTTAGATCAATAGCGCTGAGTTAGCTGTGGCGAAATAACAAGATTATGTGTGCTTGTGTGGGGTTGTGAACCTCGAAACTATGGATAGTTATGATATGATGCCGCCAAATTCAGTTGAGCAGTTGGAATCATGAGACATCTAAAAACGACTATCCACCCAGAGATCGAACACTTAGACAATAAAACGGTATACAAGCGCAATGCTGCCCGTGCGATTGTGTTAGATGGTGAGAACATCTTGATGCTTTATACCGAGCGTTATCACGACTACACCATCCCTGGTGGTGGGCTAGATGAGGGTGAAGACGTCATTGCCGGTATGGTTCGTGAACTGGAAGAAGAGACGGGTGCAAAGAATATCCACAGCATTAAACCGTTCGGTATTATTGAAGAGTTTCGCCCTTGGTATAAAGATGATGCGGATATCATGCACATGATTTCTTATTGCTACTCATGCAAGATTGACCGCGAGCTGGGGGAAACGGCTTATGAAGACTATGAAATAAAAAACGGAATGAAACCTGTGTGGATTAACATTCATGACGCAATTGCTCATAACGAGAAGACCATGGCCGAGAGCCCTAAAAAGGGCATGAGCATTGAGCGGGAAACGTTTCTGCTGCATTTAGTAGCGAAGGAAATGCTGTAAGCTAAAAACGTTTGAAAGCTCTTTTAAACGCTAAATAACATTCTCTGTCGCCACTTTGTCGCCACTTTGTCGCCACTTTTTGGCGGCAAAGAATTCAGAGGGTTAAAGTGAATAGCATCGCTCAGATGGCTCGGTGCAAAATGCGAGTAACGCATCGTCATTGAAATATCGGTGTGACCTAAAATGTTCTGCAATACCAAAATATTCCCTCCATTCATCATAAAATGACTTGCAAAAGTATGGCGTAAAACATGCGTTCCTTGCCCTTTGGGTAAATTAGGCAATGCTCGAGTAAGCCATTTATAGACAGTGCTATATGCACAGCTAAATAAACGACCTGATGTGTCTTTGTGAATCAGTTGATAAAGCTCTTCTGAAATAGGCACTGTTCTACTTCGTTTTCCCTTGGTGTTGATGTAGGTCACTTTGAATTTAGAGAGTTGAGCTCCTTTTATCTCGATAGCTTCTCGAATCCTCGCCCCTGTTGCTAGGCACAGTTTTATTATGGCAGTGAGCTCTTCACTCATTGGGCTACTTTTTACTTCATCAAGTAGGTGATTGATCTGATCGACGGTTAGAAACGCTAATTCCGGCTCTGAAGTTTTAAGTTTTCTGAGATCAGCAATTGGGTTTAGGCCTTTCCACTCCTTCAAGCGAATAAGTTCGTTAAACATACTTTTAAGCCAGATAAGGTCATGGTTATGTGTGGCAATAGAGATAGGTTGATTTGTTGCGAGTTTATCTTTATTACGCCCCTTATAGATGCGTTTTGCGCGGTAATGAGCAAGCATTCGTTCATTCAGCTGATTCGCGATAGGGTCATTTAAAGCTTCGCATACGATTTCCATTCTTCGCTTCGCCCTAAGCCCTGATTTGGTGTTTACACCATGTAGTTGGTACCAAAGCTCAATAATTTGAGAAAGCCTGCGGTGATCTGGTTTGTCTCCCATCCAGGGCTTATCGTCAATCTCTTTCATTGTGTGAAGCTCAAAGGCTTTGGCTTCGCCTTTAGTCGCAAATTTCTTACGAACACGCTTACCTGATCGCCCGTTCGGGTAACACTCGCATATCCAAGGTTTGGTTGAGCCATCTTTTAAATTGCGGATAGACATAATAAAGCCTAAAATAACTGTATATAAAAACAGTATAATCCGAGCTAAAACGTAGAACAATGTTTTATATCGGACAAAAAGCACAGGTTAGACACCTTTCTCAAAGTGCTAGAAAGTTAATAGGTTTTTGCTATGTATCATTCAATTCATGTGACTGCTGGTTACAGTCATTTCAAAATCAACAGTGATGGTCCAATTGGGGTAAGTAAGAAGAACCAAGGGGTGATTGATGCGCTTTTGAAACTAGGTAATCGCTTTACTGCGCCATTTGGTGGGTTTATTGAAGCTGAAAACGTGATCGGCTTGAAATGGGTGAAGCTGGTCGATATTAAGTACCTATGTACCGATGAGGAAGCAGAAACTATCGAGTACGTTATACAAAAAGACCACTATGTAGTGGGGACGTATCAAGACCGGAAGTTGTATATCTTACTGTTTGGTGGGGAGCCAAAACACCATCAGATCAAAGGCCTTGAACAAGATGGGAAAAACAATGTGTTTGGGTTGTTTTGATGAATAAAACATCTTACTGGCTAACAATTCTGCATGTATGAAATTACCTTAACCGTATAGTCAAAATATATTGCCACCAGGGTTAAGCCTGGTATGATTGCCAGGCTTTTTATTAATAGTTGTGGTAATCATGGAAACAGGTGAAGTTCTAGTAATCGACTTATTCGCGGGGCCTGGTGGGCTTGGTGAAGGCGTATCGTCAGTAGTACATGGAAATGGCAATAAGCCGTTTCAAATTGGCGTATCAGTTGAAAAAGAACCATCTGCACACAAAACCCTCACTACCAGAGCTTTCTATAGAAAAATTCAAGATGCTGAAAACGGTTTAGCTAGTTATAACTCTTATTTAGATGGAGACTTAACACGCGAAGAACTGTTTGAACGTTTCCCTCAGCAAGCAGAAGAAGCTCAGCAAGAAACATTGCTTACCCCTCACGCATTGGGTGATGACAATGAAAAAATACACCAGCGCATTAGAGATCTAGTAGAAGAGCACGGTGATGACCGCCCAAGAATTGTTATAGGCGGACCTCCTTGCCAAGCATACTCACTGGCTGGCCGTTCACGTAATGCAGGCATAGAAGGCTATACAGCAGAAAAAGACCATCGTAACTTTTTGTATAAAGAGTACTTAAAAGTACTTTCTATTGCTCAGCCCGACGTTTTTATTATGGAAAACGTACGAGGTATATTATCTGCGAAAATTGATGGGGAAGTGATGTTTCCTCGTATTTTGAAAGACTTACGAGCTCCAGGTCGAATCACAAAAATCGCTACTCCTAGGTATAAAGTTTTTTCCTTAGTAGTAGACACTGAAAACGTAAATAATCCTTCATATGATGACCCTACGGACTTTCTGATTAAAGCTGAGAACTATGGTGTTCCACAAGCCCGTCACCGTGTGATCTTGTTGGGCGTTCGCGCTGATGTAGTCGGTGTTCCAGGAACGCTAGCTCCAAGAGAGGAACAAACGACGGTAGAGCAAGTTTTGGCAGACTTACCTAGTTTAAGAAGTGGCTTTTCTAAGCGTAAAGATGAAACAAGAGAGTGGGAGAAAACCATTTCTAGAAATGGGACACATGCAAAGAGGGTGCTTAGACAGATATTTCCAAGAGAAGATGTAAATGCCTTAGACCTTAAACCGTTTAAAAGGCTTCAAAGAAGCGCCTCTCAGCCAGTGAATCAACCTGAACAAATGCCAAACCATTTGATTCAATGGTATAGGAATAACGCGCCAACGTGTGTGCTCAATCATGAAACTCGTGGCCATATGGAAAGTGACTTGCTTCGATATGCGTTTAGCGCTGGATTTACCCGATTAAGTGGTGGAACTTCGCCTAAAGCGAGAGACTTCCCTGCGGCTTTAGCGCCTGCCCATGAAAATTGGGACTCTGGTTCACATGCCGATCGTTTTCGTACTCAAGCAGCAAACAAGCGCTCAACGACGGTCACTAGCCATATATCAAAAGATGGCCATTACTTTATTCATTACGATCCAAAGCAATGCCGAAGCTTAACCGTGCGTGAAGCAGCGCGTTTACAGACGTTTCCAGATAACTATAAATTTGAAGGGAACAGAACACAGCAATATGTGCAGGTAGGAAATGCTGTGCCACCGTATTTGGCACATCAAATAGGCAGTGTTGTGATGGATTTACTTGCAGGTTAGTTCCACTCATTAGTACACTGTAGCCACAATAAAAACAGTTGGTTATAGGTATGTCTGATTCACTTATTCTTAAATTTGACCCAAATACTATAGAGCATTTGGGTGTTTCACTATATTCAAAACTTCCTAGTGTACTTTCCGAATTACTTAGCAATTCATGGGACGCGGACGCGGACACGGTTACCATCGACTTTATTGAAAACGGAGATGAAAAAGAAATCATCTACGTGGATGATGGAGAAGGGATGACCTTTGATGAACTCAATAACAAATATCTTGTAATAGGTCGTAATCGCCGTCGTGAGACTCAGCGCCAAGAAAGTACGAAAGGCCGTCCTGTAATAGGAAAGAAAGGACTTGGCAAGTTATCTGTATTTGGCATCTGCGATGAGATTGAAGTTGTTTCAATCAAAGACGGTAAGAAAAACCATTTCATAATGAATCTTCAAGATATTAAGGATAATCGCGGGAACGAATACTCACCTGAATTGTTAGCTCATAATGAGCCCACGCCGATTTCTGCCGGCACAGTTATTAAGTTGAAACAAATTCGCCGCAAGAGTGGATTTAATTTGGATGATATTGCTCTTAGTTTGTCTAAAAAATTCATCATTTTCAGCGAAATGGACACGCGAATTACTAAAAATGGTGAGACTGATTCAGAAGTGCACATTACCAACGAGCTTAAATTTCAAACTCTCAATACAGAGTTTACTTGGTCTTTTCCTGATGAGAAATATGGTGAAAACTATGCTCACTGGGAACAAATGAAAGGTTCAGTGATCACTCTTAAAACACCTGTAAAAGACACAGAAATGAGAGGGGTCTACCTTACCTCAAGAGGTAAGATTGTAAATGTAGCAAGCTTTTATGGAGCACGTGATAATGACCAATTCCATAATTATGTGACTGGCTACTTAGAAGTCGATTTTATTGATGACTTTGAAGATGATGTTATTTCAACAGATAGACATTCCTTAAACTGGGAGCACGAAGAAACCAGAGACTTACAAACTTATCTTCAAGAAATTGTTCGTGTAATTGGTAGTGAATGGCGTAAAAAGAGAGCTGAAGCAAAGCTCGAATTAGTAGAAGCTGCACATGATATAGGTGTTCAACAGTGGAAAGACAATCTGCCTACATTTGAAAGAGAATTAGGTGAAAAAATAGTTAGACCGATCCTTGAAAACGCCAATATTGATGTAGCAGAGTCTGCTGAATTGATCGGAAATGTAATGGGGAAGTTCGATAACCAAGCGTATAAAGAGTATGCGTCGAAGATCGCAGATCTTTCTGAATCTGGAGAAGATATTCCAAAACTTTTACGTCTAATGGATGACTGGAAGGCTATTGAGTCAAAGCAGTATCGTGATTTAGCGACGTCACGTGTTGAAGTTATTAAGAAATTTGAACATTATATTAATACTAATACTAGAGAGGTTCCAACACTTCATAATTTCCTGAAGAAATTCTCTTGGCTGCTAGACCCTAGGATTCTTGAGTTTAGGGATGAAGTTGCGTATTCGACATTATTAAAAGAGTCATTTCCAGATGAAGAGCTTGATGAAAGTAACAGACGAATAGACTTTCTTTGCAGTAATGCTCTAGGCGATATTCTGTATGTAATTGAGATTAAACGCAGTAACTATAAAGTGGATTTGAAAGCCTTAGACCAAGCTTATAGTTATGGAGCATTTTTGAAGCATAAATATGCATCAGCAACAGGATTTTCTAAAGTTGTTTGCTTTGTCGTTGGTGGCGAGAAAAATTCAGATGACTATATGTTTCAAGAGCGTGAAGATACATATATGAAATCAGGGTCGGTATTTGTAAAAACATATCGAGAGTTATTAGAGCAGTCGAAGGAATATCATAAAGAGTTTATTGAAACGTACGATAGCTTTAACAACTAAGTAAATAAAGCCCCATGATTGGGGCTTTATTTGATATTTAGTTAAGCTTTATGTTTTAATATATCTGAAAACCTACTTCGGTCTGCCTTAGTTTGCTCAATATAGCCTAACCGTTCTAGATACATGTCCCATGAATCTAACTTAAACATTTCAATTGTTTTTTTACCTTTTCCGCAGTCTGTATCCGTTGGAATAACCCGAACAGGATCATCTTTACTTGGTAGAAACTGCATAAAAGTATCAGGTGTATCATAGAATGGGTG
>NZ_JAKJSY010000048.1:0-36596 GCF_050337445.1 Vibrio minamisatsumaniensis
TTACAAAATCACAAGTCAGTTACACACAAATCCAATATAGGTGTGAATGGTAATTTTGTAAAAGCAAAAAAAAGACTCATTTAAGAGCCTTCAGGGATTTCAACGTATTTATTTTTTCTTTTTCTTTACGTTTTCTTTTGGTGGAGAGTACTCACACAGGTCTTCAATGATACAGCTGCCACAGCGGGGTTTGCGCGCAACGCAGGTGTAGCGTCCATGAAGAATGAGCCAATGGTGGACATCCAGTTTGAATTCTTTAGGGATAACTTTAAGCAGCTTTGCTTCGACATCGTCGACGGTTTTCCCCATCGCGAGTTTAGTGCGATTTGATACTCGATAGATATGAGTATCAACGGCGATGGTTGGCCAACCGAAAGCGGTATTCAATACGACGTTGGCTGTCTTGCGGCCAACACCGGGAAGGGCTTCTAATGCTGCACGATCTTCCGGTACTTGACCATTATGTAGGTCAAGTAGCATACGACAGGTCTTAATGGTGTTTTCTGCTTTCGAGTTAAACAGACCGATGGTCTTGATGTACTCTTTTAAGCCATCAACACCTAGGTCGAAAATCGCTTGCGGCGTATTAGCAACTGGATAAAGCTTATCAGTGGCTTTATTGACGCTGACATCGGTTGCTTGCGCAGATAAGAGCACGGCGATCAGCAACTCGAAAGGGCTGTTCCAGTTAAGCTCAGTTTCAGGCTTCGGGTTGTTTTCTCTTAAACGCTTAAGTATTTCTACTCGTTTTACATTATTCATAGCGACATTACTTTCAAATAGTTTGGGCATGAAGTTTGGATTACTTCTGCTTTATTATCGGTTACGCGCTCTGATGAGCGTCATTATTATAGGTACTATTTAGATCAAATTTTCCCGTTGAGTGGTTGAGCTAACTCTGCGGGGTTTAAGCAAATTTCACTTATCAGGCATTGGTCACGCGAGCGCGTTCAATGACAGGTTTCTCTTGTTTTGGTAGTCGAGATTTTGTTCGGTCATCTATGATGTTTTTCAAGGCAATCAAAAAGCCGACACCGATGAAGGCACCCGGTGGAAGCAGGGCTAACAAGAAGCTGTTATCAAATTGGAATATCTGGATTCGTAATACCGAAGCCCAGTCACCAAGGAGCAGGTCTGCGCCATCAAATAGGGTTCCGTTACCAATAATCTCACGCATCGCACCTAGTACAACCAGCACCGAGGTCATGCCAAGGCCCATCCAGAATCCATCTTGAGCAGCAGGCAGCACTTCGTTTTTAGAAGCAAAGGCTTCCGCACGACCAATGATGATACAGTTGGTAACGATAAGCGGGATAAAGATACCTAAAGAGAGGTAAAGCCCATACGCGTAAGCGTTCATCAGAAGTTGAACACACGTGACTAGCGATGCAATGATCATGACGAAAACTGGGATTCGCACTTCTTTTGGCACGTGGTTACGAACCAAAGAGACAGATACGTTCGAACCGACTAAGACCATTAATGTCGCAATCCCGAGCCCAAGTGCGTTCGTTACCGTTGATGATACGGCCAACAGCGGACATAACCCAAGAAGTTGTACCAGGGCAGGGTTATTCGCCCACATGCCATTTTTAATTAGTGTTTTATGGTCATTCATTATTCACCACCGCAATTGAGAGGTTGAGCAAGCAATGCTTGGTTGTTTTGGTTGACGTATTGAACCGCTTGTTTCACTGATTTTACGACAGCCCTTGGTGTAATAGTTGCGCCAGTAAACTGGTCAAAGTCACCCCCATCTTTACGAACCTTCCAATGGTCGAGGTTCGATTCCGTCACTTGTTTACCCGTGAATGAGAGAATCCAATCACTCACTCTTAGATCAATCTTATCCCCTAAGCCCGGAGTCTCTTGATGGGAAAGAACACGAGTTCCTAAAATTGTGCCATCAATTTTCATCCCAACAATCACTTTAATCGCGCCGTTGTAGCCATCTGGTGCAATTGCTTCGATCGCAATCGCGGTTGGTTTACCATTAAGTCGAGCAATGTAAGCGGGCATTGCTTGGTCTGTACCGAGCTCTTCTGCTTGAACTAGAGTACAGGCTGAAAACAGTTGATTGTCGTGCAGATCAAGCGGGATCACTTGGTTAAGTATAGAGAGTAATTGAGCTTGCTCTTGTTGCTTGATTTTGTCTTTAGTCAGGTAGTCAGTCACTGCAACTAACCCCGTTGAAGCACATGCAAAAATCGCAAGAACAAGGCCGTTTTTCTTAATTGTCTTTAGCATGGTATCCGCTCCTTAATGGCCGTATGTACGAGGTTTGGTGTAGTAGTCAATCAGTGGAACACACATGTTGGCTAACAATACAGCAAACGCGACGCCATCAGGGAAGCCACCCCAACTGCGGATGATAAATACAAGCCCACCGATCAGAGCACCAAATACTAAACGACCTTTGACTGTGGTTGAGGCGGAAACTGGGTCGGTCGCAATAAAAAATGCGCCGAGCATAGTCGCACCAGACAAGAGATGAATGGTTGGCGACGCGGTTTCACCGGGAGTGAGCATCAAGAATACTAGGCTAAATAGGGTCAAGCTGCTCAGAAACGCCACCGGGATATGCCATTGAATCACACGCTGTTTGATCAGTACTAGGCCGCCAACAAGGTAAGCAAGGTTTACCCATTCCCAACCCACGCCAGCTAACCAGCTAAATTGAGGTTGGGATAGAGCTTCTGACGTTGTATTGCCTGCCGTTAATGCAGTTTTAAATGCATCGAGTGGTGTTGCCATTGTGGTGCCATCAATACCTAAACGGACTTGTTGTAGAGACAGCCCTTCATTATTGAAGCCAGTAAAGATCATCAAGAATGAGTCAACAAAGCTCGTTGCGTTAGCCGCTAAGCTGGTCGGTGGATTCCAACTGGTCATTTGAACTGGGAATGAGATCAGCAAAACAACGTAAGCCACCATCGCTGGGTTAAATGGGTTTTGCCCCAGCCCGCCGTATAGATGTTTGGCGATAATAATTGCGAAGAACATACCTATCACTAATATCCACCACGGAGAGTGTGGAGGAATTGCGACACTCAGCAGCCATGCAGTCACAACCGCGCTGTAATCACGCAGCGCCATCATGGGTGGGCGCTTTCTGAGCAGCATGACAGCGGCTTCAAAGGCAATAGTAAGTACAATAGCAAAGACTAATTGAATGAGTGTACCCCATCCAAAGAAGTAGGTTTGAGCTAACAGACCTGGCAAGGCACAAATAGCGACCCACTTCATTATATCTGGGGTGCTTCTACGACTGTGCGCGTGCGGTGAGCTGGCGATAAAGAAGGCCACTACTCTTTCTCCTCATTATTCTTTTTGTCTTGCTCTTGCTGCGCTTTCTTCGCTTTAGCGCGAGCAATAGCGGCAGCAACGGCTGCTTTTTTAGGATCGACGGGCTCTTGTTGAGCCTCAGCCTTGATTTTGTCTACAGGCGCGACATCAGATGCTTCGGTCGACTTTGCTTGCTGCGCTTTCTTGGCTTTCGCGCGAGCAATAGCCGCGGCAACAGCGTCTTTCTTGGCATCACCACGACTTTCAGATGAAGCCTCAGAAGCGGGTTCAGCTTGCTGCGCTTTCTTGGCTTTCGCGCGAGCAATAGCCGCGGCAACAGCGTCTTTCTTAGCATCACCACTACTTTCAGCTGGAGCCTCAGAAGCTGACTCTGCTTGCTGCGCTTTCTTGGCTTTCGCTCGAGCAATAGCCGCGGCAACGGCGTCTTTCTTGGCATCACCACTACTTTCAGCTGGAGCCTCAGAAGCTGACTCTGCTTGCTGCGCTTTCTTGGCTTTCGCACGAGCAATAGCCGCGGCAACAGCGTCTTTCTTAGCATCGCCGGAACTTTCAACCGGAGCCTCAGAAGCGGGTTCAGCTTGCTGCGCTTTCTTGGCTTTCGCGCGAGCAATAGCCGCGGCAACAGCGTCTTTCTTAGCATCGCCGGAACTTTCAACCGGAGCCTCAGAAGCGGGTTCAGCTTGCTGGGCCTTACGCTCTCGAGCTAGTTTCTTACGCTCTTCACGCAGTTTAGACATTTCAGAGTTGTCTGGCTCTGCGTCATTTGCTTTCAGAGCCGCAGCTTGTTTGGCTTTCGCTCGAGCAATGGCAGCGGCGACTGCGGGTTTTACGTTGGGTTCTGCTGACGTATCTTGATCAGCCGCGGATTTTTGCGCTTTAACGCGAGCAATCGCAGCGGCTATCGCATCATCACCGTTCGCTGACTTCATGTCCTTACGACGGTTATCAGCAGCTTTTTTGAAACGATTTTCACGTTCAGCTTTATCACGCTCCATACGAGCGTTCTTCTCTTCAAAACGAATCTTGGCGCGCTCAGCCGCCATTGCTTCGTCTTTTCTTGTTTTGATTTCGGCTTTCGCTTGGCGATAGTACTGAACAAGCGGGATTTCACTTGGGCAGACAAACGCACAAGCACCACATTCAATACAGTCTTTGATATTGAGTTCTTCACACTTGTCCAATTCGTTGGCTTTGGCATGCCATTGCAGTTGTTGAGGAAGCAGTGAAGCAGGGCAAGCTTCGGCACAAGCGCTGCAACGAATACATTCCATCTCGTAAGTGCTTGGTGAAATTTCACGACGTGTTGGCGCTAAAATACAGTTCGACGTTTTGGTAATGGGCACATTGGTATGTGGCAAGGTGAAGCCCATCATTGGGCCGCCCATAATCAAACGCGGCAGTTTTTTATCGGCTTTGTAATCAAACTCTTCAAGTAACTCATGTACTGGTGTGCCAAGTAGCGCCCACACGTTACGAGGTTGCTTGAAAGTGTTGCCAGTTAATGTCACAACGCGGTTAATCACAGGTTCGCCGTCGATTATCGCTCGCTTAATCGAGTAGAGAGAGCCGACGTTCTGAACCAACACGCCAATATCCGCAGGAATGCCGCCAGCAGGCACCTCTTTATTGGTGAGGATCTTGATCAGTTGTTTTTCACCACCAGAAGGGTATTTGGTAGGGATAACACGAATGACGATATCTTTGTCTTTTGCTGCTATCTCAAGTGCTTTAATGGCCGTTGGTTTGTTGTCTTCAATGCCGATAACCGTCAACTTAGGTTGAAGGATGTGTTCAACCACTTCGATGCCTTTTAATATTTCGTCGGCATGTTCTTGAAGCAACTTGTCATCAGAGGTGATGTAAGGTTCACATTCCGCTGCATTGACGATCAAAATGTCAGTACGACCTAAGCCGGATTGAAGCTTCTTAGCCGTAGGGAAGCCTGCGCCGCCCATGCCTGAAATACCAGCTTGGCGAATCACATCAAGCAATTCGTCAGAAGTCTTTGTCGAAAAATCGTCAACTGGTTTTTTTTCAATCCAAGTGTCAAAGCCATCTGGTTTAATCACGACACTCAATTCACTCAAGCCTGAAGGGTGAGCGGTGGTTCGCGGTTCGATCGCGGTAATCACACCCGATGTTGGTGCGTGTACTGGTAAAGTAAAACCCGTGTCTAAGGCGGTCAGTTGTTGGCCTTTTAGTACAGTATCGCCCACAGTAACCAACAGGTTACCCGATTTACCGATGTGCTGTTTCACCGGAAGAATGATTTGTTGTGGGAGCCTTGCATGAATGATATCAGTCGTGTTGGACTGTGTTTTGTTTTCAGCTGGGTGCACACCGCCTGGAAAATTCCAAATAGAGCCCGTGCGAATTTGTTCAATTAAAGAGATCATACTAACCCTATGCTTTAGGCTCTGACGCGGTCGCATCAGTTGCTTGGTTAGTGATATCAGTAACAGGGATGATGTTCATCTGCCATTTCCAATTGTCCGTCGTTGTTGCCACTGGAATCATTTCGATGCAGTCGGTTGGGCATGGTGCAACACAGAGGTCACAACCTGTACATTCATCTTTAATGACGGTGTGCAGTGCCTTGGTACCACCAACAATGGCGTCAACAGGGCAGGCTTGAATACACTTGGTACAGCCGATACACATATCTTCATGAATGAAGGCAACGGTTTTTACTTTGTTATCTAAGTCATGGGCGGAGTCTTCAACTTCTACACCCATTAAGTCGGCAAGCTTCTCAATGGTTGCTTGGCCGCCGGGCGGACATTTGTTGATTTTGTCTCCGTTAGCGATCGCTTCTGCGTATGGGCGACAACCAGGGTAACCACACTGACCACATTGAGTTTGCGGCAATATGCTGTCGATTTGATCGACGATCGGATCGGCTTCTACTTTAAAGCGGATGGATGCAAAGCCCAAAATGGCACCAAAAACGGCGGCTAATACGGCGAGTGCCATGATTGCAATTAAGATGGTACTCATGCTTACTTCACCAATCCGGTAAAGCCCATAAATGCCAGAGACATTAGGCCTGCTGTAATCATCGCAATCGATGCGCCTTTGAATGGCATTGGAACATCGGCTACCGCAATACGTTCACGCATCGCTGCAAATAGAATCAAAACGAGCGAGAATCCAACCGCAGCGCCGAAACCATAGATGATCGATTGAATGAAGTTGTGATTTTCATTGATGTTCAAAAGTGCCACACCTAACACTGCGCAATTGGTGGTGATGAGGGGTAAGAAGATGCCCAATAGGCGATATAGGGTTGGACTGGTTTTGTGTACGACCATTTCGGTAAATTGAACCACCACCGCGATAACCAAGATGAAGCTCATGGTGCGCAGGTATTCAATACCCAGAGGGGTAAGGACGTAGGTTTCCACTAGGTATGCAGAGACCGACGCTAACGTCAGAACGAAAGTCGTCGCGAGGCCCATGCCAATCGCAGTCTCCAGTTTCTTGGAGACTCCCATAAATGGACATAGTCCTAAAAATTTCACTAGCACAAAGTTATTGACCAGTACTGTGCCAACCAACAACAAAAGGTATTCGGTCATAATGGATTAATTCTTGAGATTCCGATCCCGATATTATCCTGCTTTGCTCACCTAATAACAACCAAGGATCACTAGGGATTTAGACGCTTGGTGAAAAAATCAACGAGTAACCGTTTGATTAAGATGCCTCCGATTAAGTATAGGTGGGTATTTGATGGGAATGAAAAATAAGATTAACCGAATGACAACACATCAAATCAATCCTATTTCCTTTTCTGTAAAAAGTATCGAGGAACGAAATTACTCAGCCTTTATGAACCAGAACGTTGCTAATTAATATTTCGAACAGAGGCTCTGCGCACCAAAATAGGCATAAATAGCTTATGTTCCGCGTGCTCTTTTGGTTCGTCACTTGCAAGTTGCAGAGCGAGTTTCACCGCTTGGTTTGCCATGACTTGGATCGGGTAACGAATGGTGGTTAACCTTGGGTAAATGAAGCGAGCAATGTGGCCGTCATCAAAACCAATAACGGATATATCTTCTGGAATACGAACGCCATTTTCTTGTAATAACGCCAAACAGCCTGCTGCCATGTAGTCGTTATAGGTTGCAATGGCCGTGATATCTGTGTTTTTTGCCATTAAGTTAACCATGGCTTGTTCACCGCCTAACTCGTCAGGTTCACCATATTCGATGTACTCATCGTTCGATTCAATACCATTATCTTTTAATGCATCCAAATAGCCGGCTAAGCGGTCGTGAGCATCTTCAATATCGTGACTTGAGCAGATGTAGCCAATGTGTTGGTGACCATTTTTAATTAAGTACTCGGTGGCAATGTAAGAGCCGCGGCGGTTGTCGAGAGCAATACAGCGGTTTTCGATATCGGGAACAATACGATTGATCAGTACCATTCCGGGCACTTCATTGGCCAGTTTGACTAACTCTTCATCGCTAATGCCTTTGCTATGAACGACGAGTGATTCGCAGCGGCTGTTGATCAGTAGATTAATGGCATTGCGCTCTTTGGTGGCGTCATGGTAACCGCTGCCAATCAGTAACTGCTTTTCTTGCTCGCTTGCAACGGTATCGATGGCTTTAATCATCGAGCCAAAGAACGGGGCGGAGACATCATTAACCAGTACTCCAATCGCGTTTGAAGACTTGCTGACCAATGCACGTGCGTTGGCATTTGGGCGATAGCCGAGTTTTTCCATGGCGGATTTTACCGCCGCAATTGCGGTTTCACTGGTGTGAGGTGCGTTGTTGATGACTCGAGATGTGGTTGCGATTGATACGCCAGCTTCCTTCGCAACATCTTTAATGGTAGCCATTTCACTCTCTTATACTGAATATACGCTGTGTGTTGATTTAACAACGGATAGTTAGGCAATTCAAATACTAAACTTCAAATATGATGAGTTTTTATGGTTTATTTTTTGATTGGGTTATTGTTTGAAAATAAAAAGCCAAGCTCTAGGTTTGAGCTTGGCTTTTGAGTCACATTGGCGTGTGCGCTGTTGTCGTGTGAAGTCAGGTCATCACAGGTAACCCAAAGTAATAGAGGAACCAAGTGGCTTCAAAGTAAGCGGCTTGGCCCGAACCTACTTACGCTGCGCTTGTTAGTGTAACCTGATAACGATATTGATGGTCGGTGAGTTGAAACTCTTGGTGAACACTTGGGCTCCAAGAATCATCACCACCAACGCCCATATGTTGGTGATCAATGCGCACATAGATTTTCTCTTCATGAGTCAGGTCATTAGTATGTTTCGCCTCCGTTAATTGTTGTTGGCTGTACTGACTCACACTGAATGAAAAATCGCCTTCGATCCCGATATTTCCCACATTTAAGTTTTTGGTTCCGCAACGTAACCCGCTATCGGTTGGGAATATATACGGCGTGTGCATCTGATCCAGTGTTTGTTTGTGTAAACCGAATCGAGCCGCGGCCAAACGGTCTGGATAGTTTTCGAATGGCCCTAATCCCTGCCACGAAATCGGAGTTTCATTGGCTGTTTCGAGTGGTAAAGGCAGCTCCATTTCAAGGCCAATGCGCGGCATCGGTGGTAAGTGATTGGCTAAGGTGACATCAACCGCGATCTTCATTTCACCTAGGTTATTTAAGGTGAATTGCCATTTTGTAATCGCTTGGATTTGGCCATTAAATTGGTAGGCGAATACTGACGTCACTTGTACTGAGTCTGCGAGTGCTTGCACGACACAACTTGTACACTGACGTTCCCATTGACCAATGCCTGCAAGTTCCCAGCGACAAGCCCATGCATTTGGGTCGATGTTGTCTATCTCACTGATACCAATATCGTTATCAAGTGGTGCGCGATAGAAATTATCGACGGGTGCCTTAATGACTTGTGGTTGCCCATCCACGGTCCAGTGGGTCAACAGGCCGCTCTGTGTATCCCATTGCCATTGATGAGTTTCATCTAGGCTAGACACGACGACTTTATTGTCTTGCTGATTTAACTGAGGAGCCAAACCATGTGCAGTGCTAGGGAGTTGCAAGCCAGCATGGTTACGTAAAGCAAACTGCTCCGTTGCACAAACATGGCCTTCTTTCGCCCACTTGGTTGAATGAATCAGAGTAATATCGGTGTTGAGGTGATATTCGGCTTGTGCTTTTGGTGTGAAAGCGAGGTCAATGACCAGCTCTTGTTTACTCTCTTCAGCAACGGATAACAATTGTTGCCCCGATTGAATCACGACGCCACTTTCCAGCAATTGCCAGCGTAAGATTTCATTGTCAGTCGCTCGGAACAGGTTTTCATTGGTTACCGTTAGGCGGCATTGATTTTCAGTTTGCTCTGCTAACGTAACACTGATCATTCTTTGGCAGTATTTCGCCTCTTCTAAGGTCGGATGTATGCTGCGATCTGGGAAGATCAAACCGTTGATACAGAACTGACGGTCGTTGATTGTGTCGCCAAAGTCACCACCGTAGGCCCAGAAGTGTTCACCGTTTTCATCCCACTGGCTTAATCCTTGGTCAACCCAATCCCAGATGAAACCGCCTTGTAGGCGAGGGTATTCTCGGAATGCATCCCAGTAATCATTAAAGCTACCTAAACTGTTACCCATTGCGTGTGCGTATTCGCAAAGAATCAGCGGGCGTTGCTCGTTAGGCAGAGAAACCCATTTCTTGATAGACCATTTTGGAACAGCATCGTCTTCGATTGTACTGTTAACGCGTGCGTACATTGGCGCAATGATATCGGTAGCTGTGGTATTTGAACCTCCACCTTCATATTGTACCGGGCGAGAAGGGTCGTACTGTTTCGACCAAGCATACATCGCATTGTGGCTGCTGCCGTGTCCCGACTCGTTACCCAAAGACCAGATGATGATAGAAGGGTGGTTCTTATCACGCATGACCATTTGCGTGTAACGACTCATGTAAGCGTGTGCCCATTGTGGGTCGGCAGACAAGCGATTCATCGGCTGCATGCCATGGGTCTCGATGTTCGCTTCATCACACACGTATAAACCGTATTCGTCACACAGCTCGTACCATCGTGGATGGTTAGGGTAGTGAGCGGTGCGCACAGCATTGAAGTTGTACTGCTTCATTAGACAGATATCGCGGATCATGTCTTCTTCTGTCATCACATGCCCCAACTCTGGGTGATGCTCATGACGGTTGACGCCGCGAATCAATAGCGGTTTGCCGTTTAGCTTTAGCTGACCGTCTGTCATTTCGACTTTACGGAACCCAACTTGATAAGCTTCACTTTCTATGTGGTGACCTTGCTCATCAAGCAATGACACGACAATTCGGTAAAGGTTAGGAACTTCTGCGCTCCATTTCTTTGGCTCTCGAACATGAAGAGTTTGGAATACCACATCGTCGTAGGTGCCACGCTCGTCAATGCGGCGATTATGAGGGCGATCGATAAGCGGTTTAGTCACCGCGTTTTCACCGTCAAACAGTTGAACCTGAACTTGGTAAGTGTCTGGTGCCGTAATTTTGGTGACAATAGACAGTGAACCATCGCGATAGCATGCGTCTAAATTAGGCGTAACGAACACATCTTCAATGCACTGCTTCGGTTTAGCTAGCAAGGTCACATCACGGAAGATACCGCTTAGCCACCACATATCTTGGTCTTCTAAATAACTACCATCACACCAACGTATCACCATAACAGACAGCGTATTATCGCCAACAGTTAGATACTGAGTTAAGTCGAACTCGGCAGGTAAGCGGCTATCTTGGCTGTACCCAACCCAATTGCCATTACACCAAAGATGAAAAGCGGAATTGACGCCATCAAAGATAATACGCTGGGTGTTCTTTAGGTCATTTTTAGTCAACGTAATTTGAGTGCGGTAACAACCGGTTGGGTTTTCTGCCGGAACAAACGGAGGGTTCACTTCAAATGGGTATTTTACGTTGGCGTAGATAGGTTTATCGTAGCCTTGCATTTGCCAGTTCGATGGTACGGTAATCTCGTCCCATTGTGAGTCATTGAAACTTGTTTCGATAAATTTACCGTCAACTTGTTCAGGTGCATCAAAGTATTTGAACTTCCATTGTCCATTAAGAGATTTGCGTTGTGATTGACTGCCGTCGCGAGCGTGCTTGAGGTTGCGGTAGCTTGATAATGGGCTGTGCGCATTAAGGCAGTGGATATTCACAGACTGTGGGTTTTCCCAATCGCGTCTTTGGATGATGTTTGAAAATGCCTTCATGGTATTCCTACTCTTAAAGTGTTCAATATGGGTAATAATTCTATTAGTCATCGGTTTTTTAAGCTGTGACAGCGAATCTTGTTACTCGTGTCTGGCTTTATGAAGTGCCTCTATTTTTTACCGATGAGTTATTTCTATGCTTGAGTCCTAACTCAATCGAGAGTGTAAATAAATCATGGAAACGTTTTCATGATGGGGTTGGCATTTTTGTGTTTCTGGTGAGTGTACGGTTGTTTTGTGTGATTTTGGTCTGATTATTGAAGGCGTTGTAGTGGATTTGGGTGGGTTTTGAATGGAATCGTTTTCTATTTTGGGGTGTTGAAGAGGATGACTCGTTATTTACTACTGTTGGTATTATGTTAGCTTTTGGTGTTAGTGGTTGAATAGAGTTAATGGTGGCGCGAGGCTATGCCCTGACGGGATTTGAGGTGATTTCTGCAGGTAAAAATAGCCCAGTTAAAAGGATAACTGGGCATGTGAGACAAGGAAGTAAGTATTAACGTCAATGCGAAGCTAGGCTAAAAGCATTGCGTTCTATACCGTCAAGCTGGAGTGTAAAAGTTAGGACCCAGGAGACACTTCATAATTGTACTCTAAAGGCTAAGAATACGAGTGTGGTGTGGTGAGTTCAAGGGGAAATATGTTTGAACGCATTTCTAAAGTGCAGATTTTATGTAATTTATTGAATTTTATATTTTTATTATCTTTTTGYCTTCTGTTTTTATCACGTTATGGCGCTTCATTTTATGTACGATCGTTCGATTTTTTCGTTGTTGGATTCTATGGCTGTAGGTGTAAATCTTGGATTAGGGAGTCATCGTTGAATCTAAAAACATTTATTGGAAACGTTTTCATGATTTGGGTTTGATCACAGAAACTCTCAGCTCAATAATTATGATAAGGGGTAATTAAAAGCGTTAAGGTTAAATAAAATGACGAATAAATCCCTAGTAGAAATTACGGGTACCGACTCGCAACTGATCGTTGAACTTGGTGATTTCGCCGAAATTTTGCATTGGGGAGTGCCCGTTCGTGGCGAACTAGCCAACTTTCGTGTATCTCTTCAAAGACCCGTTCCTTACGGGCGTCTTGATAATGATGTTGCTCTGTCGCTGAGCCCTGAACTCGGGCGGGGGCTTTTCAGCAGCCCAGCATTGGAAGGGCACCGAAATGGATTGGGCTGGGCGCCTGTTTTTTCGATCACGGATGTGCAACAAACCCCATCGAGTTTACTCATTGAGAGTGAAGATGTACGTGCAGGCTTACGTTTAACCACCGAGTTGTGCCTTGATAAACATGATGTTGTGAAATCTCGTCACATCTTAACCAATATTAAATCTGGTCTTTATCAGGTGAATCGTTTGGCGAATACCTTACCGTTACCCGCAAGGGCCAATGAGTTGATGACGTACTACGGTCGTTGGGTGTATGAGTTCCAAACCGTACGTCAATCTTTACTGCAAGGAGGCTATCAACAAGAAAACCGTCGTGGACGAACGTCTCATGAACACTATCCTGCGATGGTTGTCGGTACGGCTAACTTTAATGAAATGTCAGGTGATGTATGGGGTATTCACTTCGCTTGGAGTGGTAACCACAGACTGCGCGCAGATGTAAAAGCAGACGGTCGTCGCTACGTGCAAGCGGAAGTGATTTATCTACCGGGTGAGGTTGCGTTGGATGAAGGTGAAAGCATAACGACACCTTGGTTATATGCAAGCTTCAGTTCGCAAGGTCTAAATGGGATGAGTCACCAATTCCACTCTCATGTGCGCCATTGCATCTTGCCAGAGTCTTTCGTACAAAAGCCTCGACCTATTCATCTTAATACTTGGGAAGGCATCTATTTTGACCATGACCCTGATTATATCATGTCGATGGCCAGCCAAGCCGCTGGCATGGGTGTAGAGCGCTTTATCATTGATGATGGTTGGTTTAAAGGACGTGGCGGAGATAAGGCGGCATTAGGCGATTGGTTCTTGGATGAAGAAAAATATCCCAATGGTTTAGAACCTATTGTTGAACACGTCAATCAGTTGGGCATGGAATTTGGGTTGTGGTTTGAGCCAGAGATGATCAATAAGGATTCCGACTTGTACCGAGCTCATCCTGACTGGTTGCTCGCGGTGGACGGTTATGACCAACCTACTGGCCGCAACCAATATGTTATCGATCTTCAGAATCAACAGACATTCGATTTCTTATTTGAGCGTCTCGATCACTTTTTGACCCAATATAATATCGCGTACATCAAGTGGGACATGAACCGAGAAGTTGTACAACCCGCGCATTTAGGCAGGGCAGCGGCCTATCAACAAACTGTTCGCTATTATGAGTTAGTTGATAAAGTACGCGAGAAGCATCCAACCGTGGATATTGAATCTTGTGCGGCGGGTGGTGGACGTATTGACTTTGAAGTACTTAAGCGAACGCAGCGTTTTTGGGCTTCTGATAACAATGATGCTCTGGAAAGGCAAACTATCCAGCGTGGGATGAGTTACTTCTTCCCTCCTGAGGTCATGGGAAGCCATATTGGTGCGAGTCACTGCCACAGTACTCGTCGTCGTCATAGTATTGAGTTTCGAGGTTTAACCGCATTGTTTGGCCATATGGGGATTGAATTAGACCCAGTGAAAGAAGTTCAAGAAGAGAAACTGGGCTTTGAACGCTATATACGTCTGCATAAGACGTTACGTCCATTGTTGCACTCAGGACGAACATGGCGAATTCCGACAGAGGACAACGCTCATCAAATACATGCAGTGGTGTCAGAAGATAAATCCGAGGCTGTTGTTATCGTGGCACAACTGAAGATGCCAACAAATTCGTTGAGTGGTCATTTACGTATACCTGGACTCGATCCACAAAGCCTATATAAGGTCTCTGTGATCGATAAGCCGGCCAATTACGATGATATTGTGAACTATCAACCACCTTGGACGGAATCGGGTTGCGATCTTTCGGGTTCTTGGTGTGCGGAGGTGGGTTTAACAATGCCGATACTCGATGCTGAAACTGCGATGTTGATTAAGTTTGAGCGCCTTGGTTAAGCTTTTGTATTGATATTGGAATTGAGTGAACCGCGTAAGGAGACTGACGCGGTTTTTTTATGGTCTTTAGCCCGGTCATTGTGTTTATAAACGGCAATACGTTTTTTGGATTGATGACGAACGCTAATAATGGTGTTGAATACGGAGTCTCTGTAATCGTTACCAAATAAATAGTGATGTGGCATAGGCTTTTAATCCGTTAAATCGAGGTTTTTCCCCGAATGTAGCTGATTTTTATTGTTCAAGTTCTCACTTTTAAAGTTGAAATGAAAACGTTTCCATAAAGTGATCGGTGATCACAGCATCCGTGAACATGAATGGTTACATTAGCATCGGACTTGATACTTGAGCGTTTTAAGAAATGACCACAGAGTCACTCCCAAATAGAGCTTAAGTGGATGAATTATTATAAATAAAAGGTGAGCGTTTCAACGTCTGTTAGGAGATGAAGTTATGCGCCTTAAGGAAATATTATGTCTGATAAAATTACGCTACAAACCAAATTATCCTATGGGCTCGGCGCTCTTGGAAAAGATTTTGCCTGTGCTCCAATCTACATCTTCTTGATGTTTTACTTTACCGATGTCGCTGGGCTTTCTGCCGCGTTCGTGGGGACTATTTTTTTAGCTGCGCGTATTATCGATGCGGTTACCGATCCAATGATGGGGGTCATCGTAGATAACACCCGCTCTAAGTTTGGTAAGTTCCGACCTTGGATTGTGATTGGTACCCTGTTAAATGCGGTGGTGTTAGTTGGTCTTTTCAGTACACACATGTTTGAAGGCACAACGTTATACATTTATGCCGCAGCTGCTTATATTTTATGGGGCCTTACTTACACCATTATGGATATTCCATACTGGTCTATGATTCCTGCGCTATCTAGTTCTCGTCAAGAACGTGAAAAGCTGGTTGTTTGGCCTCGATTGTTTGCTAGTTTAGCTTGGTTTGTTACTGGTACTTATGGCTTACACATTGTGGGTAAATTGGGTGACGGTGACCAAGGACAAGGCTTCTTCAACGTCGCTATGTTGATTGCAGTACTGTTCGTGATGAGCGCGTTTTTGATTGCTCGTAATGTAAAAGAAAAAGCTGCACCCGCGAATGCTAAACCAGCGGAACGTTTCAGCTTTAAAGATGTGTTGGTTATCATTGGTAAAAATGACCAACTAAAAGTATTGATTGGTACGGTATTGTCGTTCCAAATTGCTAACTTGCTGGTGGGTGGTTTTGCGATTTACTACTTCTCTTACGCATTAGGCAATGCTGACTTGTTCCCAGTATATATGATGGTGGCAGGTGTTGCTGAAGTTGCTGGTGTATTCTTATTCCCTCGTATCGCTTCAGCGTTGCCACGTAAGCATCTATGGGTTATCGCTTGTGGTTTCCCTGTGCTGTCTTGTATCACGCTACTTATCATGGGCTTTATCGCCCCAGGTGACGCGATTCTAATCGGTATCGCAGGTGCAGCAATCAAGTTTGGTGTCGGTATCGCAAACGCACTACAAACCGTTATGTTGGCTGATGTCGTGGATTACGGTGAGCATAAAACAGGTCGTCGCAGTGAGAGTGTGATCTTCTCTGTTCAGACTATGCTTGTTAAGTTTGCAGGTGCGGCAGGTGGTTTCATTGTCGGTATTGGCTTAACGGTTGTGGGCTACGTGCCAAACGTGGCACAGTCTGACAGCACTATCATGGGACTGCAGTTTATGATGGTTGGAGTTCCCGCAATTTTAATGACGGTAAGTGCTCTTGTTTATAAGCGTTACTACCACTTGCATGAAGGGTTTGATAAAGATCAAGCGGGTAAAGAGACTCAAACAAATGTCGTTACAGCAGAAGCATAACCGCTAAAGCGACGTTTAACCTAGAGTAAAGCTCAGTTTAGTCACTCAGCCTAAACGCCTCCTTGTGAGGCGTTTTTTATGGGTCTTGGTCGATGAACAACGAGCTTATTGATTTCTGTTGTAGCCAAAACGCAAAAAGCCGCATCGAGTGATGCGGCTTTTTTAAATTTGGCTCCCCTTGCAAGACTTGAACTTGCGACATACGGATTAACAGTCCGCCGTTCTACCAACTGAACTAAAGGGGAATTGCTTGTTAGCGACGCAAATTTTAATAATAGTCCGATTTTCTGTCAATAAAAAATAGTAGAAAAAAGTAAGATAAAAAACTTTACTTTCTCGAACACCTTATCCGATTTGCTTTTGCTTTAGTTATCCACCAAATTTGTGGATAAGTTTGTGTGCGAAACTTTAACAACAAGAATTGAGGTGAATTTCAAAATGCTTTATTTATATCTAAAGCGATGTATTCAAAGGAAAAGTGCTGATATTTTACGATGATGTGATTTTTTGTGGTTATACTGAAAATAGTAGAAAAAGTGCTATTTTTGAACTTTTTGGGGAAAAGTCGTGGATTAAAGTTCGAGTCATATCACAGGGGGCATATTACACGGGCACGAATAATATCAAGTTCTAACCATAAAAGCTATCACAGCTCTTCAATATTAAGGCGTGTTTCTCCCAATAGTAGTTGCACGAGATGGCACCTAGAGTGACAATGACCTGATTAAAAACACAGTATGGAAATGGCGACCTATGAGTAAACTTTTTGACTTGGTATCGGACTACAGCCCGTCCGGTGATCAGCCGACGGCGATCACCAAATTATTAGATGGACTAGATTCTGGTTTGGCGCATCAAACTTTACTCGGGGTAACGGGGTCGGGTAAAACTTTTACTCTTGCCAATGTCATTTCTCAATCACAAAGGCCGACTATTCTGTTGGCGCCGAACAAGACATTAGCGGCTCAACTTTATGGTGAGATGAAATCTTTCTTTCCGAATAATGCTGTTGAGTATTTTGTGTCTTACTACGATTACTACCAACCTGAAGCCTACGTGCCAACCACGGATACGTTCATCGAGAAAGACGCATCTGTGAATGCCCATATTGAACAGATGAGACTTTCGGCAACCAAAGCCTTACTTGAACGAAAAGACGCCATCATTGTCGCTTCGGTATCGGCTATCTACGGTCTTGGTGATCCCAAATCATATTTGAAAATGATGCTTCACTTGAGTCGCGGTGAGGTGATGGATCAGCGCGACATCTTACGCCGCTTGGCTGAGCTGCAATATTCGAGAAACGACGTCGCCTTTGAACGAGGTCAGTTTCGGGTTCGTGGTGAAGTGATTGACATTTTCCCTGCTGAATCTGACCAAGATGCGGTGCGACTTGAGATGTTCGATGATGAGGTGGACTGCATCAGTATCTTCGATCCGTTGACTGGAGCCATTAAACAAAGGGATTTGCCACGTTTTACGGTTTATCCCAAAACTCACTATGTCACGCCAAGAGAAAAAATCCTTGAGGCCATTGAAAAAATTAAGGTTGAGCTACGAGAACGTGCGCAATACCTGCAAGACCACAATAAGTTGTTGGAAGAGCAACGTATTTCTCAGAGAACGCAATTTGATATCGAGATGATGACTGAGCTTGGCTTCTGTTCGGGTATCGAAAACTATTCACGGTACTTGAGTGGCCGTGCGGAAGGGGAAGCGCCGCCAACCTTGTTTGACTATCTTCCGGATGACGGCTTGCTGATTATCGATGAGTCGCACGTGACGGTTCCTCAGATAGGGGCGATGTATAAAGGTGACCGTTCTCGAAAAGAGACCTTGGTTGAGTTTGGTTTTAGATTACCTTCTGCGTTGGATAACCGACCAATGAAGTTTGAAGAGTTTGAATCGATCGCTCCGCAAACGATTTTTGTATCAGCAACCCCAGGGAATTACGAGATTGAAAAATCAGACGGTGAAATAGCGGATCAAGTGGTTCGTCCAACGGGTTTGCTTGATCCTATTATTGAAGTTAGGCCTGTCGCAACTCAGGTTGATGATTTACTGTCTGAAATCAGAATCCGTTCAGTCAAAGAAGAGCGCGTGTTGGTCACTACATTAACGAAGAGAATGGCGGAAGACTTAACCGAATACCTAAGTGAGCACGGCGTTAAAGTGCGTTACTTGCATTCGGATATTGATACCGTTGAGCGTGTAGAGATCATCCGAGACCTACGTTTGGGCGAATTCGACGTGTTAGTGGGTATTAACTTACTTCGTGAAGGTTTGGATATGCCTGAAGTGTCGCTGGTGGCGATTCTTGATGCAGATAAAGAGGGCTTCTTACGTTCTGAGCGTTCTCTGATCCAAACCATTGGTCGTGCTGCGCGTAACTTGGAAGGTCGAGCGATCCTTTATGGTGACTCGATTACTAAGTCGATGAGAAAAGCGATTGATGAAACCGATCGTCGTCGCGAGAAACAGCAAGCCTACAATGAAGAGCAAGGCATCACGCCGCAAGCGTTGAAACGCAATATCAAAGACATTATGGAACTGGGTGATCTAACCAAGTCGAAGCAGCAGCGACAATCTAAACAGGTTCCACTGTCTAAGGTCGCTGAGCCTTCTGAAAGTTATGCCGTACTTACGCCACAACAGCTTGATAAAGAGATCAGCAAGTTGGAAGCTGCAATGTATCAACATGCTCAAAATCTTGAGTTTGAATTAGCGGCGCAAAAGCGGGATGAGATAGAGCAATTGAGAAAGCAGTTTATTACCAACAGCTAATCTCACTTTGCACTCAAAAAATTGTTCCCTTCAATACAAGAATTGGGAGTGTTTAAGACAAAAAAACAGCCAGTAGTAAACGTTCTACTGGCCTACGTTTGTGAACACCAAGTCCACTAACAACGTCAGTTGGTTAGGTGACCCGAAGGTCAAACTTAATATTGCATCGTTCGTGCTATATCGTTAATGCATTGATTCTTTGCAACAGATACGGAGGGTTGATGTAAATAGTGGGGTTAATTTGCATAATGCAAGGCGGAATGCAACTATAATGAGATATGCAAATTGTAAATGGTTAGGATATGCAATCAAAAACACTAGATAACAAATCAAAGTATTTGTTAATGGTGGAGGATACGGCTTCGGTAGCGGCTTTATATCGCTCGTATCTTACACCGCTTGAAATTGATATTAATATTGTCGGCACAGGTCGTGATGCCATTGAGAGTTTGAATCATCGAATTCCCGATCTTATTTTATTGGATCTGCGTTTACCCGATATGACGGGCATGGACGTTCTGTTTGCTGTAAAACAAAAATACCCTGAAGTTCCCGTTATTTTCATGACGGCTCACGGCTCTATCGATACGGCCGTAGAAGCAATGCGTCATGGTTCTCAAGATTTCCTTATCAAACCGTGTGAAGCCGATCGACTCCGTATTACGGTGAATAATGCGATACGTAAAGCGACTAAATTAAAGAACAGCGCAGAACATCCGGGAAATCAAAACTACCAAGGATTCATTGGTAGTAGCCAAACCATGCAGCAGGTTTATCGAATTATCGATTCTGCGGCATCGAGTAAAGCGAGTATCTTCATCACAGGTGAAAGCGGCACAGGTAAAGAGGTGTGCGCAGAAGCTATTCATGCCGCGAGTAAACGTGGTGACAAGCCATTCATTGCGATTAACTGTGCAGCAATTCCGAAAGATCTCATCGAAAGCGAACTGTTTGGTCACGTAAAAGGGGCTTTCACCGGTGCTGCAACCGATCGTCAAGGTGCGGCGGAACTTGCTGATGGTGGCACACTGTTCCTCGATGAGTTGTGTGAGATGGATTTGGAGTTGCAAACCAAGCTTTTGCGCTTTATCCAAACCGGTACTTTTCAAAAAGTGGGTTCTTCGAAGATGAAGAGTGTGGATGTTCGCTTCGTATGTGCGACTAACCGTGATCCATGGAAAGAGGTACAAGAAGGCCGTTTTAGAGAAGATTTATACTACCGTTTATATGTGATTCCTTTGCACTTGCCGCCACTGCGTGAGCGTGGTGAAGATGTTATTGAAATCGCATATTCGCTACTGGGTTACATGTCTGTTGAAGAAGGCAAAGCGTTTGTTCATTTTGCTCAAGAAGTGCTTGACCGATTCAATCAATACGAGTGGCCAGGTAACGTGCGTCAACTACAAAACGTATTACGCAATGTGGTGGTGTTAAATAATGGTAAAGAAATTACGCTGAACATGCTTCCACCGCCATTGAATCAGCCGATTGAAAGCCGCTTACGAACGGCAGAAAAACGGGATGAAGAGATTACAGTAAAAGATATTTTTCCATTATGGATCACGGAGAAAACAGCTATCGAACAGGCCATAAAAGCATGTGATGGTAACATTCCTCGCGCAGCGGGGTTTTTGGATGTCAGCCCATCAACAATATACCGCAAGTTGCAAGTGTGGAACGCAAAGCCGTAACGACTTAACAATAAGAAAAGCGCCATGATGAAAGTACTCAATCAACAAAAAGTGGATCAACTTGCCTGTGAAATAGGGCAAGAGAATGTCCCTGTATTACTGGAGATTTTTTTAGGTGAATTGAAAGGATATTACGAGCACCTAGAACAAAACAAAGATACCGATACCTCTCAGTATTTGGCTTATATCAGTCATGCCCTTAAGAGCAGTGCCGCCAGCTTTGGAGCCGATTCTTTGTGTTGTTTTGCCATTAGCTTGGACGCTAAAGTGAAACAACCGTTACCGGTGACAGAGCTTGATTTTCAAAGCATGCAGGAGCTTCTGCTATCAACTTACAAAGAATATCAGCGGTTACTGACAAAGTGTTAAAACGCTAGATGTAGACTGATATTAAAAAGGAGCACAATACTCCTTTTCGATTGATTAACTCTGAGAGTTCACAGGTTAGGTTAACTGCGCTTCAATCGCTTGCTGAAGCTTCACGCGGTCGTGCCGCCAATCACGGTTTGGCGAGGCAAGATCCCTTGTTACACAGTTCCATTTTCCCTCAAGTTCGGGGTGTGGTGTGTTGCCTAACACAATGTCGATCTTTCTCGCTTTACAGGTTCGTTCACACCATTCCAATTGTTCTTGAAGCGTCATTTTGCCTGCCGGGCCATGCTCGGGTGAAAGATTTTCGACAAAGATGACCTTGGCCTTAGTGTTCTCAGCGATGGCTTTGCCAATTTCAGGAAGTAGCAACGGAGGCATAACGCTGGTCAAAAAGCTTCCTGGACCAAGGATGATACAGTCGGCTTGCTCAACGGCCGCAACGGCTTCTTTGGTGGCCGGTACTTCCGGTGACAAGTCCATCATACGTAGCTTTTCTGTCATATCATCAACGTTGGTTTCACCGGTTACCCAGCGCCCATCCATCGATAGTGCGGTGAGGTCTGAAGGATGCTCTGTCATCGGGACGATATTCACATCAACTTTCAGCATGTTTCGAATCAGATTAATTGCTTCCAATGGGCGAACGGAGAGGTTATCTAGCGCCGTGAGCATTAGATTACCTAAGTTATGTCCATCGAGTTCACCTTGCCCGCGAAAGCGATATTCAAACATCATAGAACTGATCGAAGGCTCGGTAATCAACTGGTTGATACAGTTGCGAGTATCGCCCCAAGCAATACCGCCTTGGCAATCACGAATTCGACCCGTTGAACCACCGTTATCTGTAGTCGCAACGATGCCTGTGGCGTTGCTGCCAAAGTCTTTTAGTGCTGCTAGCATACGACCTAAACCATGACCACCACCGACTGCTACGACTTTCTTTGAAGAGTAAATATTCATCTTTATTTTCTTGTTAGGTTATTGCCGACTATAATCTAGGTCAAATGCTTCTCATCAGATACTCAATAAGCGTTAATTTGAGGCGTTGATGCGTTTTTTTTGCCTATGTGACCTGTTTTTGGTCATCCATGCTAGATTCACGTACGAATATTAAGTATTTTATTACTCAGCTACTGCGCGTGTAAATATAACGTGCAGTTGCCATAACTCCGAGCTCTCGCATGCTAAGTCGCACAGTGGAATTTGCTGTACCGATACGCATCAAGAGCCAGTGACATGTTGTCACAAGGGCTTAATTGGAAATGATTATGCCTCCCGTGTTTGGAAAGGTGTTCCGTGGCGCAACAATTCGAAGATAGATTCAATCGCAAATTTTATTATTTGCGATTGTCGGTTACAGACGTCTGTAACTTTAAATGTACTTACTGCTTGCCAGATGGCTATAGACCGTCTGGCCAAAAAAACTCGTCTTTTTTAAGTGTTCCCGAGATCAAACGTATTGTTAAAGCGTTTGCCGATTGTGGTACCTCTAAGATCCGTATTACTGGCGGAGAGCCGAGCCTACGTAAAGACTTTCCTGAAATCATCCATACTGTTGCTTCTACTCCAGGCATCAAAAAAGTAGCCACGACAACGAATGGCTATCGCATGGAGAAACAAGTAGGGCAATGGCGTGATGCTGGTTTAACCCACATAAACGTTAGCGTAGATAGTTTAGACTCACGTATGTTTCATCAGATCACTGGTGAGAACAAGTTTACTGAGGTTATGCGAGGTATTGATAAAGCGTTTGAGGTTGGCTTTGAACAAGTCAAAGTTAATGTCGTATTGATGAAAGACCTCAACAGTCAGGAATTACCAGCCTTCCTTAATTGGATTCAAGACAAGCCCATTCAATTGCGTTTTATCGAGCTGATGAAAACCGGCGAGATGGACGAGTTGTTCGATAAACATCACGTATCGGGTGTTGCGATTCGCAACCAGCTGATTGCTAATGGTTGGCTGTTAAAAGTCAAAGCCATTAATGATGGTCCTGCGCAAGTGTTTGTCCACCCAGACTACAAGGGTGAAATTGGTTTGATCATGCCTTACGAGAAAGACTTTTGTGAGAGTTGCAACCGACTGCGTGTTTCTGCAACCGGAAAACTTCATCTATGTCTGTTTGGCGACCGTGGTGTCGAACTGAGAGATCTGATTCAAGAAGATCACCAAGAGCAAGAGCTCATTGATCGAATTCAGGCTCAGCTTCAAACCAAGTCCGTTAGTCACTTCTTACATGATGGCAACAGCGGCATGACTCCAAACTTGGCGTCAATCGGCGGTTAACCCGCTACACACTCTAAAGCATTTTATCGCTCAGCCTATTTAGGTTGGGCGAATCAGTCTAGTCATTGAAACATTTATATAGGTGAACAAATGGGTCACGCAGAAAGCAAATTTCAAGCAGCAAACATCGCAGTTCTAACCGTTTCAGATACTCGTACAGAAGAAAACGATACGTCAGGCGGTTACCTCGCAGAGCATGCTAAAGAAGCGGGTCACAACGTGGTTGATAAACAAATTGTTATCGATGACATGTACAAGATCCGTGCGATCGTCTCTAAATGGATCGCTGATGAGGGCGTACAAGCTATCATGATCACTGGTGGTACGGGTTTCACTTCTCGTGACAGCACGCCAGAAGCGCTTAAGCCACTGTTCGACAAAGAAGTTGAAGGCTTTGGTGAGCTATTCCGCCAAGTGTCTTACGAAGAGATTGGTACTTCGACGATTCAATCGCGTGCGATTGCGGGTTTTGCTAACCATACCGTTATCTTTGCGATGCCAGGCTCGACAGGCGCTTGCCGTACCGGTTGGACTAAGATCATCAAGCAACAGATGGATGCGAGCCACCGTCCTTGTAACTTCATGCCACATCTTTCGGTATAAGGTGGTTTGAGTATGAGCCAATTTACACACATTAACGCGTCGGGCGAAGCGAACATGGTCGATGTATCGGCTAAAGCGGAAACGGTACGCGAAGCGAGAGCGGAAGCATTCGTTCAAATGTCGGCAGAAACACTTGAGCTGATTGTTTCTGGTAGTCACCATAAAGGCGACGTTTTCGCAACGGCACGTATTGCGGGTATCCAAGCGGCTAAGAAGACTTGGGATCTGATTCCACTGTGTCATCCTCTACTACTGACGAAAGTAGAAGTGCAGCTTGAAGCGATCGAGTCTGAAAACAAGGTACGTATCGAGTCGGTATGTAAGCTTGCTGGTAAGACAGGCGTAGAGATGGAAGCGCTCACGGCGGCTTCTGTTGCTGCACTGACGATTTACGATATGTGTAAAGCTGTTCAGAAAGATATTGTTATCGAGAACGTACGCCTGTTAGAGAAGACGGGTGGTAAATCAGGACACTTTAAGGTGGAATCATGATTACGGTACTTTTCTTTGCTCAAACTCGCGAACTTGTCGGTGTTGACAGCCTAGAAGTCGACGCGCACTTCAGTACCATCGAAGCGATTCGCAGCCACCTTGTAACACAAGAAGGCAAATGGGATATTGCATTGGAAGAGGGTAAACTTCTGGCAGCACTTAACCAATCAATCGTACCTTTGACGACTGAAGTGAAAGACGGCGACGAAGTGGCTTTCTTCCCACCCGTTACTGGAGGCTAGCAATGAGTGACTCTCGAGCTATTGATTCAAGAGTATTCGTTACTGCTGAAGATTTTTCTGTGGCTGACGAATACGATTATTTAGCCCAAGGTACCGCGGCGGGAGCGGTTGTAACGTTTGTTGGTAAAGTTCGCGACATGAACCTTGGTGACAACGTGATTGGTTTGTCTTTAGATCATTACCCGGGTATGACAGAGAAGTCGCTGAGCGAGATCTGTGATCAAGCAGAGGCGCGTTGGCCAATCCAGAAGATGCGAGTGATCCACCGCGTTGGTGATCTCGATACTGGTGACCAGATTGTCTACGTTGGTGTATCCAGTGCACACCGAGGCGCTGCTTTTGAGGCCTGCGAGTTTGTTATGGATTTTTTGAAAACCAAAGCACCGTTTTGGAAAAAGGAAAGGACACTCAAGGAAACTCGGTGGGTAGATTCTCGAGATTCAGATAATAAGGCAGCGGAGCGTTGGGGAGAATAATCTATCCAATATTTCACTTCGCTGTAAAGTCGTGACCCTATATCAAACATAAAAAGCTGACTTTTTAAGTCGGCTTTTTTATGTCTGCGATAAAAAGGTATTGAGGAAAAAGGATTTTTAACGGACCGTTAATCACTTTGGTGAATGTTCATTTCAGCCGCTGTCGAGCGTGTATTAATGTTATGAATTGTCCACTTTACTGCAGAGTATTATGCTGCTCTATATAAGGTGATAGTGATCACGAATAGAGCGGTCTATTTAGACGATATGTGACGTGTAATTAGATTTGATGTGTCGGTAATGTTAACTTGGTCGCCGTATTTTAGCATAAGATGCTAAAAAAAGTTTCAGTAAAGACGTGTCAACACTAAAGGCTGCATTTGTGTGACTCCTTATGTGTAACCCACTGCTTATTGGTTTTTTAATAGAGAATTACACTGATACCTTGATTGTTTCGAAGAATTATTCGATTTTTTGTGACTTGTTTATGGAAAATTACTTCAATGGTTGATAGTGTGTGCCTCAATCTTTGTAAGGTTTTAGGTTTTTATGCTTAACTTCCTAGCTAAATAAATCTAAATCACTGCCGTTCAGTGAACTTAACAAAGAAGTCATGGATGCAACAAAAAAACTTGGAGTTTATTGAATGTATAAGAATAAAATCACTCAGGCCCTTCTTCTAGGTGCTGGTTTGGCATTGGCTGCCACTTCTACTCTTTCTATCGCTGCTCAAGTTCCTGCTGGTACGGAACTAGCCAAAGTTCAGGAACTTGTTCGTGGTAACGGTACTGAAGTAGCAACGCTTGACCCTCACAAATCTCAAGGCGTTCCCGAGTCAAATGTAATTCGTGATCTGCTAGAAGGCTTAGTAAACCAAGATGCTGACGGTAACACTGTCCCTGGTGTTGCGAAAAGCTGGGAAACGACAGACAACCAAACATACACTTTCCACCTACGTGAAGACGCAAAATGGTCTAACGGCGATCCTGTCACTGCTGAGGATTTCGTTTACAGCTGGCAACGTGCCGTCGATCCTGCGACAGGTTCTCCATATTCTTGGTACGTAGAATACACCAAGATGGCGAACGCGAAAGACATCGTCGAGGGTAAGAAAGATAAGAGTGAACTAGGCGTTAAAGCCGTAGATGCACATACTCTTGTTGTTACATTGGATGCACCTGTACCTTATTTCGTCATGATGATGGGTCACACAACTATGATGCCTGTGCACAAGGCAACGGTTGAGAAGTACGGTGAGCAATGGACGAAGCCAGAGCACTTTGTCGGTAACGGTGCGTTTGTTCCAAATAAATGGGTAGTTAACGAGCGTCTTGAGCTTGTACGTAATAAAAACTACTGGGATAACGACCATACCGTTCTTAATAAAGTCACGTTCTTACCTATCGAGAACCAAGTGGCTGAAATGAACCGCTTCCTATCTGGTGAGCTAGACTTCACGTATGAAGTATCAAATGAGCACTTCCGTCGTCTACAAAAAGAGTACCCGCAAGATGTTGCCGTTAAGGGTAACTTGTGTACTTATTACTATCTGTTTAACGCACAGAAAGCGCCTTTTAACGACGTACGACTACGTAAAGCGATGTCTTACGCGGTAGACCGTGATGTCTTGACTAAAGCCATTCTTGGGCAAGGTCAAAAACCGGCTTACTTCTTGACTCCTGAAATTACAGCGGGCTTCAATCCAGAGGTTCCAGCGTACGGTAAACTATCCCAAAAAGAGCGAGTTGCTGAAGCGAAGCGTCTTCTTAAAGAAGCAGGTTACACTAAGGAACATCCTCTAGAGTTCAGTCTACTTTACAACACCTCTGAAAATCACAAGAAGCTTGCGGTAGCAATCGCATCTATGTGGAAAAAAGAGCTTGGTGTGAACGTGAAACTTGAAAACCAAGAGTGGAAATCATACCTAGACAGTAAAGATGCTGGCGACTTCGATGTTGCTCGTGCTGGTTGGTGTGGTGACTACAATGAAGCGTCTTCATTCCTAACGTTGATGGTCAGCAAAAATACAACGGGTGGTCAACACTATAAGAGTGCAGAGTACGACCAAATCATTGATAAAGCGCTACACTCGACTTCAGAAAAAGAGCGTACTCAGCTCTATACTGATGCCGAGAAGTTGTTGGCGAAAGATATGCCGATAGCACCACTTTATCAGTACGTTAAAGCTCGTCTAGTATCACCTCAACTCGGTGGTTACCCATCTGGTAATGCAGAAGATAAGATCTATTCAAAAGATCTTTATATCAAAGCAAAATAACCACCTATAAAAAAAATAATCACCTCAGGCCTGCGTGCGCGGTATAGCGCGCGCAGTGTCTATTTTTATTCTTAATTGTCACAGACTGAAAGAGTGAGTTTATGCTTAAATTCATAATGAAAAGGGTATTTGAAGCAATTCCAACCATGTTGGTATTGATTACAATATCTTTCTTTCTTATGCGTTTCGCTCCGGGTAACCCGTTTTCAAGCGAGCGTCCGCTACCGCCAGAAGTTATGGCTAACATCGAAGCTAAATACGGCTTAGATAAACCTGTATTTGAACAGTACACCACGTATCTAACAAACATACTTCAGGGTGACTTTGGCCCATCATTCAAGTATCAAGATTATACGGTGAATGAGTTGATCGCAGTTGCGCTTCCAGTTTCTGCTAAGGTAGGGGTTATTGCCTTTATCTTTACTTTGATTATGGGGGTATCGGTCGGAACCATTGCCGCCTTGAAGCACAACACATGGGTCGACTACACCATAATGTCGACCGCCATGATCGGGGTAGTCATGCCCTCCTTCGTATTGGCCCCAGCACTCATTTATCTCTTCTCGTTGCATTGGCATATATTCCCCGCGGGCGGTTGGCACGGAGGAACGTACATATACGTTGTCCTCCCCGTTATTGCGATGTCTTTATTATATGTAGCAACGTTTGCTCGTATCACTCGCGGTAGCATGATCGAAACTCTCAATAGTAACTTTATTCGTACGGCTCGCGCAAAAGGCTTAAGTTATCGTTACATTGTGCTTAAACATGCTCTTAAACCAGCAATGCTACCTGTTGTTTCTTATATGGGGCCTGCGTTTGTAGGTATCATTACAGGCTCTGTTGTTGTTGAAACCATCTTCGGCCTGCCTGGTATCGGTAAGTTGTTTGTGAACGCCGCGTTTAACCGTGATTACTCGTTAGTTATGGGTGTGACCATTTTGATTGGTTTCCTATTTATCTTGTTCAACGCGATCGTTGATATTTTGCTAGCGCTGATTGACCCGAAAATTCGCTACTAACAGGGACGCATGGTTATGTTGAAGAAAAAAGAAAACTTAGAAGCGATCGAAAAATTCTCAGAGAATCTGGAAATTGAAGGTCGCAGTTTGTGGCAGGATGCACGAATTCGTTTCATGCGAAACAGAGCAGCAATGGTCAGCCTGTGTATTCTGACGGTTATGGTACTGGCTGTGATTTTCTTGCCGATGATAGCGCAGTACACATACGATGATACGGATTGGTATGCAATGCACGCTGCACCCAATGCGGATCACTGGTTTGGCACTGATAGTTTAGGTCGTGACCTTTACGTACGTACGATGATTGGCGGCCGTATCTCTCTCATGGTAGGTGTGATGGGTGCATTCGTAGCCGTGCTAATTGGTACGCTTTACGGTGCAGCTTCTGGCTTTATTGGCGGACGCACTGACCGAGTGATGATGCGCATTCTCGAGATTTTGTACGCGGTTCCTTTTATGTTCCTCGTTATCGTATTAGTGACATTCTTTGGTCGAAATATCATACTCATCTTTGTCGCTATCGGTGCGATTGCTTGGTTAGATATGGCGCGGATTGTACGTGGTCAAACATTGAGTTTACGTAGTAAAGAATTCATTGAGGCGGCACATGTTTGTGGCGTAAGCAAATGGAAAATTATCACTCGTCACATCGTACCGAACGTATTGGGTATTGTTGCAGTTTACTCAACGTTACTTATTCCAAGCATGATCCTGACTGAATCATTCTTATCTTTCCTTGGTCTTGGTGTTCAAGAGCCTATGACGAGCTGGGGCGCATTGCTTCAAGAAGGTTCGCAAACGATGGAAGTTGCAATCTGGCAACTGGCATTCCCTGCGGCATTCATGGTTGTTACGCTGTTCTGCTTTAACTATGTAGGTGATGGTCTGCGCGACGCGCTTGATCCAAAAGACAGATAACGAAATAGCAATAAAAGCTATAAAAGATTAAGGAAGTAATAATGAGCTTATTAGATGTCAAAGATCTGCGTGTCGAATTCACCACACAAGATGGTATTGTTACCGCAGTTAATGACCTGAACTTCTCACTTAGCCAAGGCGAAACGCTTGGTATTGTTGGTGAGTCAGGTTCAGGTAAATCTCAAACGGTATTCGCGCTGATGGGGCTGTTGGCTAAGAATGGCATTATTTCGGGCAGTGCAAAATTTGAAGGCAATGAGATCCTCAATCTGCCTGAAAAAGCGCTGAACAAGGTGCGAGCTGAACAGATCGCAATGATCTTCCAAGACCCAATGACCTCACTGAACCCTTACATGAAAGTTAGTGATCAGTTGATGGAAGTACTTATGCTGCATAAAGGCATGGGTAAAGCTGAAGCGTTTGAAGAATCAGTACGCATGCTTGAAGCAGTTAAAATCCCTGAGGCCCGTAAGCGTATTACCATGTATCCACACGAATTCTCTGGCGGTATGCGTCAGCGTGTAATGATTGCAATGGCTCTGCTATGTCGTCCTAAATTGCTGATTGCTGATGAACCAACCACGGCACTGGATGTAACCATTCAAGCGCAAATCATGGATCTGCTCAACGAGTTGAAAGATGAGTTCAACACAGCGATCATCATGATCACTCACGATTTGGGTGTGGTTGCTGGTTCATGTGACAAAGTACTCGTGATGTACGCGGGTCGTACCATGGAGTATGGCTCCGTTAATGAAATCTTCTACGAGCCAAGCCACCCTTATGCGGAAGGCTTGCTTAAAGCGATCCCTCGTTTGGATACTGAAGGTGAAATTCTACCGACGATTCCAGGTAACCCACCTAACTTACTTCGCCTACCGCCGGGTTGTCCTTACCAAGACCGTTGTCACCGTGTAATGGACCGTTGTAAGCAAGAAGCACCGATTTTGCAGCCATTTGGCCAAGATCGTCAGCGTGCTTGTTTTTCAGATTGGGAGACTTGGACAAAATGAGTAAAGAATTACTATTAGATATTAAAAACTTAAAAGTTCACTTTAGCATCGCGGCTAAGTCTGCTTGGCCTTGGGCGAAGCCATCAAACCTCAAAGCGGTTGATGGTGTTGATGTACGCCTTTATGAAGGCGAAACGCTAGGTGTTGTTGGTGAGTCTGGTTGTGGCAAATCGACGTTCGCACGCGCGATTATCGGTTTGGTTGAAGCGACTGAAGGGGAAGTGATGTGGTTAGGTCAAGACCTGACTAAAATGTCGGAAGTTAAACGTCGTGAGACTCGTAAAGAGATCCAGATGATCTTCCAAGACCCATTGGCATCGCTCAACCCGCGTATGTCCGTCGGTGACATCATTGCTGAACCTTTGCAAACTTTTTATCCAGAGCTTTCTAAACAGGAAGTGAAAGACCGAGTCAAAGAGATGATGGCGAAGGTAGGTCTACTACCAAACGTAATTAACCGTTATCCACATGAATTCTCGGGTGGGCAGTGTCAACGTATTGGTATCGCACGTGCGCTTATCTTGAAACCTAAGATGATCATTTGTGATGAACCCGTATCGGCGCTGGATGTGTCTATCCAAGCTCAAGTCGTTAACCTTCTTAAGGAACTACAAAAAGAATTAGGTTTGTCTTTGGTCTTCATTGCCCACGATTTGTCGGTTGTGAAACACATTTCTGATCGAGTCTTGGTCATGTACTTAGGTAATGCAGTTGAGCTTGGGGAGTCTGATGCCTTGTTCTCAGAGCCTAAGCATCCATACACCAAAGCGTTGATGTCGGCTGTACCAATTCCAGATCCTCGTTTAGAGCGTAGTAAAACCATACAAATGCTGGAAGGTGATCTACCATCACCAATTAATCCGCCATCAGGTTGTGTATTCCGTACTCGTTGCCCTCAAGCGACAGAGGCATGCGCGCAAACTAGACCAACGATTCAAGGTAATGAGGTACACGCCGTATCTTGCTTGCACGTGCAAGCCTAGGCCTGATTTAAACCAGTTCGGCCTGTGACAGGCTTAAGCGCAACTTGTTATGAGTTGCGCTTTTTTTCTATTCAAAGGTCCATCTAAAATAACATTCTTCAAATAATTCGAATAACTAAGCCAACTTCTTCTAGTTTTGAAAAAGTTGGCTTTTTTTATACTAGAGAAAAGTATAGATGACAGAGGTTTGGATATGGGTAAGTTAGTTGAAGGTATTTGGCACGATGTGTGGTACGACACCAAAGTAAACGGAGGTAAGTTCATTCGCGAAGATGCTGGCTTTCGTCACTGGGTAGAGAACAAACCGAGCGCGAAGTTTGAGCCAGAAAGTGGCCGTTACCACTTATACGTATCGTTAGCTTGCCCTTGGGCGCACCGAACTCTTATCTTCCGTGAGCTGAAAGACTTAACCGATCACATTGATGTGACCATTGTTTGCCCAGATATGATGAGTGAAGGTTGGCAAATGGGGTTACCTGAACCCCTATTCGGTCATACGCGAATGCATCAACTCTACACCCAAGCCAAGCCTGATTACTCGGGCCGAGTAACGGTGCCTGTATTGTGGGATAAGAAAACCAACACCATCGTGAGTAACGAGTCGTCTGAGATTATCCGTATGTTTAATTCAGAATTTAATGAGTTAACAGGCAACACCGATGATTACTATCCGTGGGAATTAGCGAACAAGATTGATGAGTGGAATGATTATATTTACCCGAACATCAACAACGGCGTTTATCGAACTGGCTTTGCGACAACACAAGAAGCGTACGAAGAAGCGTATGACGCGTTGTTTGAGGCGTTAGACAAAGTCGATGCTCACCTTAGCGAACATCGCTATTTAGCGGGTAACGAGATTACAGAAGCGGATTGGCGTTTGTTTACCACTCTGGTTCGATTTGATGCGGTTTATGTTGGGCACTTTAAGTGTAATAAGCAGCGAATTGCTGACTACCCACACATTCAAGGTTACTTAAAAGAGTTGTATCAAATAGAGGGTATTAAAGAGACGACCGATTTCTATCATATCAAGCGTCACTACTACTACAGCCACATCGGTATCAATCCGACTCAAGTAGTACCCAAAGGGCCTGAGTTAGATCTCGAATCAGCACACGGTCGAGAAAACTTGGGTTAATTTTACGATGGCCAAACCTGCGTAAATCAAAGCAAAGATATCGGTCAGATATAAAAAAACCCTAGATAAAAATCTAGGGTTTTTGCTTTCTACAAAAGAAAAATTAGTTAATTACTTTTTCTTCCGCTTGTGCCGCTTGGTCTGCTTGGATAGCCGTTAGAGCGACTGTGTAAACGATGTCGTCTACTAGAGCGCCACGAGACAAGTCATTTACTGGCTTGCGCATACCTTGAAGCATTGGACCGATAGAGACTAGATCTGCTGAACGCTGTACCGCTTTGTAAGTCGTGTTACCCGTGTTTAAGTCTGGGAATACGAATACTGTCGCTTTACCTGCAACTGGAGAGTTAGGCGCTTTAGAAGCGGCTACGTTTTCCATGATTGCAGCATCGTACTGTAGAGGGCCGTCGATCACGAGATCAGGACGTTTCTCTTGAGCAAGTTTCGTTGCTTCACGTACTTTATCTACGTCTGCACCCTTACCAGATTCACCTGTAGAGTAAGAGATCATAGCAACGCGTGGGTCGATACCGAATGCCGCAGCAGAATCTGCAGATTGGATAGCGATTTCAGCAAGCTGTTCAGCTGTTGGATCTGGGTTGATCGCACAGTCACCGTATACAAGAACTTGATCAGGCAGAAGCATGAAGAAGATTGAAGATACGATAGAAGCATCAGGTGCAGTCTTGATGATCTGGAACGGAGGAACGATTGTGTTAGCCGTTGTGTGAACAGCACCAGAAACTAGGCCGTCAACTTCGCCAGCTTCAAGCATCATAGTGCCTAGGAATACGGAATCTTCTAGCTTCTCACGAGCAACAACTTCAGTCATACCTTTCGCGCCACGAAGTTCGACTAGACGAGCGACGTAGTTTTCGCGAACGGATGCAGAATCGATGATCTCAACGCCAGCGCCAAGCTCAACACCTTGCTGTGCAGCAACGCGACGGATTTCTTCAGGGTTACCTAGAAGTACACACGTTGCGATACCGCGCTCAGCACAGATAGCCGCAGCTTTCACTGTACGTGGCTCATCACCTTCAGGAAGAACGATGCGCTTAGCCGCTTTACGAGCAAATTCAGTTAGCTGGTAACGGAATGCTGGTGGGCTTAGACGACGGATGCCTTGAGTTCCTTCAGATAGAGAATCAATCCAAGGGCCATCAATGTGGCTTGCAACGTGATCGTTAACGAACTCGATACGCTCTTTATCGTCTGCAGGCACTTCTAGGTTGAAGCTCTGTAGATTTAGAGACGTCTGCCAAGTGTTACCTTGAGCCTTGAAGATCGGTAGACCTGAAGCGAATGCTGGTGCACAAAGGTTAGCAATGCTTTCTGGAATGTCGTAACCGCCAGTCAGTAGGATTGCGCCAATCTCAACACCGTTTTTCGCCGCAAGAGCCGCAGCAACGATAACGTCAGGACGGTCTGCAGAAGTTACTAGCAGTGAACCTGGTTTGAAGTGCTCAATCATGTGCGGTAGAGAACGTGCACAGAAAGTGATGCTCTTAATACGACGCGTTGAGATTTCACCTTCGTTAACGATTTCAGCGTTAAGGTGCTTAGCCATATCAACCGCACGCGTTGAGATTAGGTCGATGCTCCATGGCACACAGCCAAGGACACGGATAGGGCTAGAGTTGAAGATTTGCATCACTTCAAGGTTCGCTTGCTGAGCGCTGTCTGCATCATCAAAGATTTCAGATAGGTCAGGGCGAGTACGGCCAGCTTCATCAACAGGAGCGTTAAGCTTGTTGATGATTACGCCTTTGATGTTCTTGTTTTTAGTTCCGCCGAAGTTAGAACATGCTACTTCGATACGTTCTTTAAGTTGCGTAGGGTTGTCAGTACCAGGAGTCGCAACGAATACGATCTCTGCGCCGAGTGTTTTCGCGATTTCCGCGTTTACTTGGTTCGCAAATGGGTGCTTACGAGTAGGGACTAGGCCTTCGATTAGCGTGACTTCAGCGTCTTTGTTGATCTTGTTGTATTGCTCAACAACAGACTCAAGAAGCTCGTCCATTTTCTCGCTACCAATCAAAGCTTCAGCTTTAGTCATTGCGATTGGCTCGCCAATCATAATATCGCTGTTTGCGCTGATAATAGTAGACGTTAGATCGGGTTGATCACCACCGCTACGAGGTTGAGCGATCGGCTTATAGAAAGAAACACTTACGCCCTTGCGCTCCATCGCGCGAAGAACACCCATGCTAACACTAGTAAGACCAACACCAGCGCTTGTAGGGATAAGCATAATAGTACGTGACATTGATGAACACCTTTAACTATTGGATATAAAAAAGCTCAACCGCTATTCCTACCGATATCTAAATTGGGGTAGGAATAGAAGTTGAGCCCCATTTTCTTGATATGACAAACTGACTAGCTTCGAGTGAAGCCAGTCAGGAAAATCAATTAAAGACCTGCTAGACGTGCTGTGTCTTCAGCGATAACTAGCTCTTCGTTAGTAGAGATAACCATTGCTGGGATACGGCTGTTTGCAGTCGTGATAGTACCTTCGCCGCCGAAACGTGCTTTAAGGTTCGCTTCACCGTCAACTTCGATGCCGAAGATACCTAGGCGGTTTAGAACCATTTCACGGATAGGACCAGAGTTTTCGCCGATACCGCCAGTGAAAGTGATTGCGTCTAGACGACCTTCTAGAGTTGCAGTGTAACCAGCAACGTACTTAGCTAGACGGTGACAGAATACGTCCATTGCACGAGTTGCTTCTTCTTTCTCACCGTAGTTGTCTTCAACGAAACGACAGTCAGAAGTCACTTCAGTCAGACCAGCAAGACCTGATTCTTTAGTTAGCATGTTGTTGATTTCTTCAACAGAGTAACCAAGAGCGTCATGCAGGTGGAAGATGATTGCAGGATCCAGGTCACCACAACGAGTACCCATTACAAGACCTTCAAGAGGAGTAAGACCCATAGAAGTATCTACAGATTGACCGTTCTTGATTGCACATACAGAAGCGCCGTTACCTAGGTGACAGTTGATGATGTTAACTTCTTCAACTGGCTTGTTTAGTAGGCCTGCCACTTCACGAGTGATGAATAGGTGAGAAGTACCGTGCATGCCGTAACGACGGATACCGTGCTCTTTGTACAGGTTGTACGGTAGAGCATATAGGTAAGACTCAGAAGGCATTGTTTGGTGGAACGCCGTGTCAAATACAGCAACGTTTTGTAGACCAGGGAAGTTTACTTTAGCCGCTTCGATACCGATTAGGTGAGCTGGGTTGTGAAGAGGTGCGAAAGTCGCAGCGTCTTGAATGCCCTTAAGTACTTCATCCGTGATCAGTGCAGATTGAGTGAACTGCTCGCCGCCGTGTACGATACGGTGACCGATAGCGCCAAGGTTAGCTTTAAGCTCAGGCTTAGATGCAAGAATAGTTTCTACCATGAAAGATAGTGCTTCAACGTGAGCTGCGCCTGCGCCTAGTTGTGCTTCGTGCTTGCCGTCAAGTTTCCACTTAATACGAGCTTCTGGAAGACTTAGACACTCAGCAAGACCAGTTAGGTGCTCTGCACCTGTTTCTGCATCAACAACAGCAAATTTAAGAGAAGAACTACCACAGTTTAAAACTAAAACTAGCTTAGACATTAATGACTACCTGTTTATTTTTCTGATCGAAATCAGTTTAGAATGAAAATTAATCTCAAGAATAGACGAAGCATCGCGGCTTACGCACTAACCTTGGTCAAAAAAACGTTAATTTCCGTATTTAAAGTGAAAGCGCACTTTTTTAAGAAAGAGGCCTATGCATTCCCTGCAGAAGTCGTCACAAAGTTGCTTAAATTGTAAATAAGGGCAACAATGAGATTGAGGTCTGCAAATAATAGCGATATTGTACAA